>NZ_JBICUM010000002.1:0-190065 GCF_043198155.1 Micromonospora sp. NPDC048871
GGGGGTGGGGGCCCGGGGGCGCGGTCTTTCCACACCCCCCCCCCCCCCCCCCGGCCCCCCCCCCCCCCCCAGCCCACACCGCAACCACCCAGAAACCCGAACTCAGGTAGCGCTGATCGTCCCGGTCATCAGCAGGGCCAGGACGAGGGTCCCGACCGCCACCCGGTAGAGCACGAAGATGTACAGGGTGTGGTGGGCGACATAGCGCAGCAGCCAGGCGATGGCCGCGTACCCGACCGCGAACGCGATGACGGTGGCGACGACCATCTGCGCGACGCTCGGCACCGAGGTGCCCGGAGCGGCCGGTTCGAAGACGTCACCCAGGCTGAAGATGCCGGACATCACCACGGCGGGGATGGCCAGCAGGAAGGAGTAGCGGGCGGCCGTCTCCCGGGTCAGGTTGAGAAACAGGCCGAAGGTCAGCGTCGCCCCGGAGCGGGACACCCCGGGGATGAGGGCCAGCGCCTGGGCGAACCCCATGACCACGCCGTCGCGCATCCGGAAGTCCTTCAGGGTCCGGGTCTGCCGGCCCCAGTACTCGGCGAAGGCCAGGATGAAGGCGAAGACGATCAGGGTGGTGGCGACCACCCACAGGTTGCGGGCGGTCTCCCGGATCTGGTCCTTGAACAGGAAGCCGAGCGCCCCGATCGGGATCGAGCCGACGATCACGTACCAGCCCATGCGGTAGTCGAGGCTGGAGCGGACCGAGGAGTCCCAGATCCCCACCGTCCAGGTCCGGCCGATTCGCCAGATGTCCTTGGCGAAGTAGAGCAGGACGGCCGCCTCGGTGCCCAACTGGGTGACTGCGGTGAAGGAGGCCCCGGCGTCCTGGTCGAAGAAGATCGCCGAGGTGATCCGCAGGTGGCCTGACGAGCTGACCGGCAGGAACTCGGTCAGTCCCTGGACGATGCCCAGGACGATGGCTTCTACCCAGGTCACTCCCCGACTCCTGAGAGTTCCAGGGCCTCGGCGACGGTACGCAGGGTCTGCACTCCGCTGTCCCGGTCGGCCGCGAAGAGGGTCACCGAGAGGGTGGTCACCCCGGCCTCGGCGTACTGGCGCATCCGGTCGGCGATGCGCTCCTTGGGGCCGAGCAGGGAGGTGCGGTCGATGAACTCCAGCGGCACCGCGGCGGCGGCGTCACGCTGCCGCTTGGCCAGGTAGAGGTCCTGCACCTCGCGGGCGGCGTCGCCGTACCCCATCCGGGTGGCCAGCTGGTTGTAGAAGTTCTGCTGCCGGCTGCCCATGCCGCCGACGTACAGGGCGGTGTACCAGCGGACCAGTTCGGCGCAGGAGTCGACGTCGTCGCCGACCACGACCGGCACGGAGGGCACCACGTCGAACCCGGCGAGTTCCTTGCCGGCCCGGGCCCGACCGGCGGCGACCGAGGCCAGTTGCTCCTGGGCGAATTCCGGGGCGTAGAAGATGGCCAACCAGCCGTCGGCGATCTCACCGGCCAGTTCCAGGTTCTTCGGGCCGACCGCGGCCAGGTAGATCGGGATGTGCTCGCGCGGCGGGTGGAAGCCCAGCCGCAGCGCCTTGCCGGGGCCGTCGGGCAGCGGCAGGGTGTAGAACTGGCCGTCGTAGGCGACCTCCTTGCGGGCCACCGCCAGCTTGACGATGTCGACGTACTCCCGGGTCCGGGCCAGGGGCTTGGCGAAGCGTACGCCGTGCCAGCCCTCGGAGACCTGCGGGCCGGAGACCCCCAGGCCTAGCCGGAACCGGCCGCCGGAGAGCGAGTCGATGGTGGCGGCCGTCATCGCGGTCATCGCCGGGGTCCGGGCGGGGATCTGCATCACGGCGCTGCCGATGTCGATCCGCTCGGTCTGCCCGGCCATCCAGGCGAGCATGCTGGGCGAGTCGGAGCCGTACGCCTCGGCCGCCCACACCACCGAGTAACCGAGCCGGTCCGCCTCCTGAGCCAGGGCCAGATGATCAGCCGGTGTGCTCCACGCTGTCTGGTATCCGAGGCTTAGCCCGAGTCGCACAGAGTCCTCCCCTATCCGCAGTCGCATCAGGTTACGCAATCGCGGCGCTGGGGACGATCACCGGCTCACCCCGAATCGCCAGCAGACTCGACAGGAGCGAGGATATCCGTCTGGCCCGGTTCGAAATAAGGTTCAACCATGCAGCAGCGACCGCTCGGCCGAAGCGGGCTGGCGGTTTCCCGGCTCGCGCTCGGCACCATGACCTGGGGTCGGGACACCGACGCCGACGACGCGGCCGCCCAACTGAAGAGTTACCTCGACGCAGGTGGAAACCTGGTCGACACCGCCGACGTGTACGGCGACGGTGACGCCGAGTCGGTGATCGGCTCGCTACTGGGCAGTCTGGTGCCGCGCGAGGAGTTGCTGATCGCCACCAAGGCCGGTCTGCGGCCCGGCGGCAGCCGACGTCGGGACGGTTCCCGGGGGCACCTGCTGCGCACCCTGGACGCCTCGCTGCGCCGGCTGGGCACCGATCATGTCGACCTGTTCCAGGTGCACGGCTACGACCCGCAGACCCCCCTGGAGGAGACCCTGGCCGCGCTGGACCACGCGGTGGCCAGTGGCCGGGTCCGCTACGTCGGGGTGTCGAACTTCTCCGGTTGGCAGACCGCCCGGGCGGCGGCCTGGCAGGCGGCCTGGCCGGGGCGGGCCCCGGTGGTGGCCGCCCAGGTGGAGTACTCCCTGCTGGAGCGGGGGGTGGAACGGGAGGTGCTGCCGGCCTGCGACGCCCTGGGGTTGGGGGTGCTGCCCTGGTCCCCGCTGGGTCGCGGGGTGCTGACCGGTAAGTACCGGCACGGCCGACCGGCGGACTCCCGGGCGGTGTCGCCGCATTTCGAACGGTTCGTCGCCACCTATCTGGAGCCGCGCTGTTCCAGCATCGTGGAGGCGGTGGCGACCGCCGCCACCGGCCTCGGGGTGTCCCCCCTGGAGGTGGCGCTGGCCTGGATCCGGGACCGGCCCGGGGTGACCGCCCCGATCCTCGGCGCCCGTACCTGCGGGCAGTTGCTCGGCGCCCTTCAGGTGGAGCGGATGACCCTGCCCGAGGAGATCACCACGGCGTTGGACGACGTCTCCGCGCTGGAGGTCGGCTACCCCGAACGGGACGGCTGATCCGATACCTTTCGCGCCAGGTCAGCGGCAGGGTGGCGGCGGAGGGGTCGGGCTGGGCAGCATAGGGTCCATGGACTACGAATACGCGCCGCTGCGGCTGCCGCCGAATGTCGACCGGTTGACCGCTGCGGCGCAGTTGGCCATCCAGGCGGAGTTCTCCGGCTGGGAACTGGCCCGGGTGCGGCTGTACCGGGACGGCACCCGGCAGGTGGTGCTGCGTCGCCGCCGGGTCAACCAGCCGCAGCCGGGACTGTCGTACTGAGGGTGGTCGCCGATCCGCCGGTGGGTCATCCCCGGTGGCGGATCAGGGGCGCCACGGCCAGCAGGGCCAGGGCCGCCCAGGCCGGCACCCACAGCGGTCGATGCTGGGCCAGGGTGCCGATCCCGCCACCGCAGGCGTAACCGGCGAGGGTCAGCAGGCCGAGCAGGAAGCCTTTTCTGGCTCTGCCGCGACCCTGGGGTGGGCCGAGCAGCCAGCCGACGATCCGTTCACCGGTCTTCGCCACCGTGCCCGACTGGTAGGTGATGGTGGTGGCTGTCCCGGCAGTGCGGACGAACAGGGTGGCCAGGGCACCCATCGCGAACCCGCCGACGGCGGCCAGCAGGGCCCGAAGCCGGGGGCTGTCCCGGCCGTACTCGAACAGCACGTTGAGGGCCCCCCAGAGCGCTACCGCGGCCACCGCGAGGGCCAGGCCCCGAGAGACCGAGGTCCACCGACTCGGCACGGCACGCAGCCGGGTGGTCAGACCCGTCCCGACCACGAACGCCACCATCGAGGCCGCCGCCGTGGGCCAGGCAGGATGCCCACCGGCCGGTCCGATCCCCAGGAACAGGACATTGCTGGACTGGTTGCCCACGAAGGCCCCGTACCGCAGGAAGGCGAAGGCGTCCAGGGCCCCGGCGACCACCGTGCTCACCCCCAGGACGAGGATCGGATGGCGGAACTCGCGGTAGACGTCCGCCGGATCGGCCCCGATCCGATTCCCCCCGACGGGCGGTTCGGCACTCGACATCGGTTCTCCACACCTGGCGGTCTGTTCGGGCGGTCCGGCAAGTCATGCGTCGTTGCGACCGGTGCCGATGATTTCGCAACTTACCGAACCCGGGTCACCGAAAGGGCGGATACCACCGGATGACCCGGTATTCGAATTCGCCCGCCGACAGCAATGGATCGGAGTTTTCCTCGCGGTTTCCCCTCCGAATGTCCCGCTGGCCTGGTTAGCCTCCCCATAACGGCTCACCGACGGCCAGACAGGCACCGGAGAACCGAATTCGGGGAGGCATTGACGGTGATTCCGATGCCCGAGGCATCCGTACAGCGTCCCAAGATGTCCACCGGCGGGTCACCGGCGACCAGCGATATTCAGCGGTTCCTGGTACGGATGGTCGCCCTCGCGGACCCGCCCTGCGAACTCTGGTTCCTGGAACGGTTGCTGGCCCGCGCGGGTGTCGGCACCCGGCTGGCGCTGGAGACGGCCGTGGAGGAGCTGATCGCCCGGGGGACCCTCGTCGACGGCCCGACCGGGTTGCGGCTGGCGTCGCCGCGACTGCGCGAGGGGGTGCTGGCGGAGCTGCCGCTGTCGATGCAGCGGGGACTGCACGAGAGCGCCGCCGAGGTGCTGGCCGAGGCGGGCCGCCCGGCCCCGGCCGCCCGCCGGTTGCTCCAGGCCATGCCGACCGTGGAACAGGGTGCTCGGGCCTTGGCCGCCCGGCTGGCTACCGACCCGGCGGTCAGCCCCACCCTCTCGGCGGACCTGCTGCTGGCCTGCGGGGCACCCGGCGCGCCCGATCACCAACTGGACTGGCTGGTCGCCACGGCCGACCACCTCTTCCTCGCCGGACGGCTGCCCGAGGCCATGCTCCTGCTGCGCACCGAACTCGCCGTAGCCCGCTGCGCCGCACACCAGCGGGCCCTCCTGCTGGGTCGGCTGGGTGCCTACCACGCCACCCAGCGCCCCTCACTGTCGATGCGCTACCTGGAGCGGGCCCTGGAGGAGCACCTGGGCGGCCCCGAACGGAGCTGGACCCTGGCCATGCGGGCCTCGGTGGCCGCCCGCTTCGGCTACCCGGACAGCGGTGACCTGCTGGCCGAGGCGCAGCGCGCGCACCGCACCGCCCCGGCCCCCGAGGGTGGGATCCGGCTGGCCCTGGCCCAGGCGGCCCAGGCCACGGTCGGCGCCGACCTGCCCGGGGCCGCCCGGATCCTGCACGAGGTGGACACCAGCGCACCGGGGGCCCGCAGCCAGGTGGTCTTCCTGCGGGTGGACCGGATCGCCAACCAGCTCTCCCTCGGCCAGTTCACGGACGCGCGAAGCGCCCTGGAGGCGGTCACCGAGGAGATCGACACCCTCGGCGGGGTGGCCCGACCCCTGGTCACCGCCCTGGACTGTGTCGCCCGCCTGGCGGTGGGCGAGTTCGCCGAGGCCTCGGCGCGGGCCCGGCTGGCCCTGGAGGATCCGGCCGCCGAGGCGCTGCCCGACGAGGCCCGGGCCACCCTGCTCGGCACCGTGGTGGAGGAGCTGCTGCGGCGCGACGAGGTCTCCATGGCCCGGGCCCTGCTGGCACCGGAGAAACCCGCCCTGGACTGGCCGGACGGCCTGCAATGGTTTCGCCTGGGGGCTGCCGCGGCCGCCGATCCCGAACCCGAACGGCACGCACCCCTGCTGCGGGCGATGCTGCGGATGTCGCACCGGGCGGCGGCTCCCCTGCTGCTGGTGCCCCACCACGGTCCGCGACTGGTCCGCGCCGCCCTGCTGCTCGACGACCACCGGCACGCCCAGATCCTCGCCGACCACCTCAAGCGGGTAGCCGGCACGGTGAACAACCGGCTGTGGCAGGGCATCGCCCACCAGGCCGACGGGATCATCAGCGGCGACCCGGCGGCCCTGTCCACCGCGGTGGCCCGGCTGCGGACCACCGCGGCCCGTCCGGCGCTGGCCGACGCGATGTTCGACCTGGGGCGCTCGCCGCACCTACCTCGGCGGGAAGCGGTCGAGGTACTCGACGAGTGTGCCGCCCTGTACGCGCGCCTCGGCGCCACCGGGGACCACGATCGGGCCCGGCAGTTCCGCCGCCACCTCGCCGCCGGCACCCGCGACCGGCACCCGCTCCGGCCGGACGGAATCGAGGCCCTCACCCCCGCGGAGGCCCGGGTGGCCGAACTGCTCGCCGGAGGCGCCACGAAACAGCAGGCCGCCGCCGAGCTGTTCGTCTCCTTCCACACCGTGGACACCCAACTGCGGGCGATCTACGCCAAGCTCGGCATCCGCACCCGGGTGCAGCTGGCCCGCCTCTGGGACGCCCACCGACCCTCCTGAACAGGCCCCGGCGCCACGACCCGCTGGCAGGTCGTGGCGTCCGTAGCCGCTGCTCAGTGCCGCTGCACGGCGTTCTTCACCTTGGGCAGCACCTCGATGACCTGCCGCTGCATGTTCAGGGTGTCCGCGACGACCTGTGGCGGCACGTTGGCCAGCCACTGGGCCAGCGACATGTCCTCGAACTTCGCGGTCCGGAACAGTTCCAGGTACACGAACGGCTCGTCGCCGAGGTTCTCCACGTAGTGGCCCAGGGAGATCGGCACGTAGCCGACGTCACCGCGTTGCAGGTTGAAGGTCCGGGCGGTGGAGCCACCGCTGAACACCCCCATCCGGCCCTGGCCGGAGATGACGTACTGCATCTCGGCGCCGTTGGGGTGCCAGTGCAGCTCCCGCATAGCCCCCGGTTCCAACTCCACCATGGCCACCGTGGTGGTGGTCGCGGCGGCGAAGTTGGTCGAGTCGGCGATGCGTACGCTGCCCCCCTCGAACCGCTCCGGGGTCTGCGACAGGAAGGCGTGCTTGAAGGTACGCGGCACGTCGCCGGTGGGGCTGAAGACCCGCTGTTCGGCCAGCGGCGGCGGCACCTGCCCGTGGAACATGTACTTCTCGCGTTCCGGCAGGTTGCGCATCTGTTCCTCGGTCCAGCCGAAGTTCTTCGCGATCACCGACCTGGGCACGTGGGCGAGGAAGTCGGTCAACTGGAAGGTGGCGTCCTCGGAGTAGCACCCGTCGTCGAAGACCAGGAGGAACTCCATGCCCTCCTCGAAGGCCTGGATGTAGTGCGGGATGCCCGCCGGGAAGTACCAGAGGTCGCCCGCCTTGACGTCTTCCAGGAAGTTGCGTCCCTCCTGGTCCACCGCCCCGATCCGGCCGCTGCCCTTGAGGATGATCGACCACTCGGACTGGATGTGCCAGTGCAGTTCCCGGTACGCCCCCGGGTCCAGCTTCATGTCGATGATCGCCAGGTCGTGCGCGATCGGCAGGAGCCGGTCGGTGATCTCCCGGGTCCAGCCGCCGCTCTCCCTGCGGGTGTGGGCCAGCGAGAAGGGGAACACCATGTTGGGCAGCAGGCCGTCGTCGGTCGAGGGCGGAGTGACCAGGTCGGGGTGGGTGTCGTCGATCGCCGGGTTACGCGGCAGGGTGCCCACCAGCGAACCGCCGCCGTTGGATCCCATGCCGAACTCATCGGACTTGCGCATCGCGAACAACCTCTCGTTGAGGGGCCGCCATGGTGGCGTCCCGGGACGGAAGAAAGAGCGCGCGGACACGTCCAGTGCCCTGGAGCGCGACTGCGAGCGGGATCGCGGCACACAGGAACACGAGTGCCGTGATGCTCCAGATCGGCGCGTCGATGGCGACTCCGGCGGCGGCCAGAGCGGCGAACGAGTAGAGCTTGACGCGCAATCCGGCCATGGAGACCAGATCCATGACGGACCTCCTCAGGAGTCGCGGGAAAAGCGCCCGGCAAGAAGTGGCCGTCCATGGTTCGACGGCACGGCTGGGCGCCTACCTGTGATCCTGGCCCGCAATTGGCGTACGCGGAATCACGCGATCGCGCCATTCGGTGGAATCCGTTCCAGCGACGAAGGACGGAAAGCGCCGGCGTTTACCGGATCAGGCGTCCGGGTAGGGTGCGCAATGTCCAATCGTCAAGGCAGAACCGGACCAGCAGGGCGAGGGTCCCCACAACAGTGGAACACGACCCAACTCGACTTTCGGTATCCGTTGTTCGCCCTGATGTTGGGAACCGGATTGGCGGGAGTCGTCGACGCTTTCTCGTTCCTGCGGTACAAGGTGTTCGTCGGAATCCAGACCGGAAACGTAGCCTTCATCGGTATGGGCCTGGCCGGGCATCTCCCGGCGTGGCCGTCCGCCCTGGCGTCGATCATCGCGTTCGGTCTGGGCGGTCTGCTCGGCGCCGGGCTGCGCCGGTTCCCCACTGCGGGTCCGTTGCGACCCCCCGGGTGGGAACTACTCGCGATGCTGGCCCTGCTGGTGCTGTGGGGGCTGGTGGACAAGTCCCTCGACTCGGGTCGGGACTCGTTGACCGAGCGGACCGTGCTGACCGCCCTGTGCGCCTTCCCGGTCGGCATCCTCGGCGGGCTGGTCTCCCGTACCTTCGGGGTGCAGACCGCGACCTCCTTCCAGACCGGCACGGTGCTGCGGACCACCCGAGGGCTGGCCGACTGGGTCTTCGAGCGCGGGGACACCAGCGGCGCCCGACGGATCGCCGGGCTGGGTCTGCTCTGCCTGGCCAGCTACGCGATCGGCGGATATGTCGGGGCGGCCAGTGAGCAACGGCCGATGGTCACCTACGTGATCACCTGGGCGCTGATCGTGGTGATGCTGCTGCTGGCCCTGTCGAAGCGACCCCGGCACACCCCGTGACCCGGGGTCGATCCGCCCCCCGGGCCGCCACCGTCGGATGACGGCAGCGGCCCGGCGGTCATGGAATCAGTGCGCGTGCTCGGCCTCGTCGTCGAGGAAGGGGTGCTCGTCGAGCCGCCCGACCAGCCGGTCACCGGTGGCCGGCTGGAAGGGGCCGACCGCATCGTCGTCGTCGAAGGACTCCAGGTCGACCGGGGTGCCGACCTCGCTGACCATGACGACCCCGTCGAGCGGCTCCAACTCGGGCACGTCCAGCGCGGACAGTGAACCGTCGCCGCTCTGCAGCAGCTCCAGCACGGCCTCGCCGACCCCCTCCACCGGGGGCACCTCCTCCTCGGCCGGGATGCCCTCCCGCCGGGCCGCCTCGGCGATCCGGATCAGCGCGGAGACGCTCGGCACCCGGTAGTCGCGCCGCTGGCGTACCGAGATCACCTGGGGGTGGGGGTCGGTCGCCTCCACCCCGTCGGCCGCGCCGAGGCGCTGGTCGACCTCGTCGGGGTCGATCGACTCGACATCCCACGGGGTGACCTCACCGAAGGCGTCCATGAGCTGCTCGTCGTAGGCGAAGGACGCGTTGTTCAGCGCGACGTACGCCCGCCAGACGTCGTCGTCGTCGATCCGGCCCTGCGCGGCGCGGACGGCGGCCAGGTGGTGGCGGGCCGCTTCGATCACGCGCTCGAGAGCGGCATCCAGCTCACCGTGCTGGTCGGTCATAGGAGGCGTCCCTTTCAGGAAGTTTCGTCAGCTGCCGGGCCCGAACCGGGCACGGCATCAGCAGGTACGCAGGAACCGGTCGAGAACCCGCACGCCGAACTGTAGTCCGTCCACCGGAACCCGCTCGTCGATGCCATGGAACAACGCCGAGAAGTTCAGATCGGCCGGCAGCCGCAGCGGTGCGAAACCGAAGCAGCGGATGCCCAGGTGGGAGAAGGCCTTGGCGTCCGTACCCCCGGAGAGCATGTACGGCACCGGGTGGGCCCCCGGGTCCTCGGCCCGCAGCGCGGCGGACATGGCCTCGACCAGGTCACCGTCGAAGGTGGTCTCCAGGGCGGGCTGGCGCTGGATGTACTCGATCGCGATGTCCGGGCCGATCAGCTCCCGTAGCTGCTGCTCCAGCAGCTCGGACTGGCCGGGCAGGCTGCGGCAGTCGATGGTGGCGCTGGCGCTGCCGGGGATGACGTTCTCCTTGTACCCGGCGGCCAGCCGGGTGGGGTTGGCCGTGTTGCGGATGGTGGCCCCGATGATGTTGGCGATCGGGCCGAGCTTGGCGATCGCCGTCTCCGGGTCCTCCGGGTCCAGCTCGATGTCGAGCAGCTCGGAGACCTCCTCCAGGAAGGCCCGGACGGTGTCGGTGACGACCACCGGGAAGCGGTGCCGCCCGATCCGGGCCACCGCCTCGGCCAGGGCGGTGACCGCGTTGTCGTCGTGCACCATCGAACCGTGCCCGGGGCGGCCCTTGGTGTGCAGGCGCAACCAGTCGATGCCCTTCTCCGCGGTCTCGATCAGGTAGAGCCGCCGGTTCTCGTCCAAGCTGTACGAGAATCCGCCGACCTCGCCGACGGCCTCGGTGCACCCGTCGAACAGCTCCCGGTGCCGGGTGGTCAGAAAGTGCGCGCCGTAGTCGCTGCCGGCCTCCTCGTCGGCGGTGTACGCCAGCACGATGTCGCGCGGCGGCCGGACCCCGGTGCGCTGCCAGTGGCGTACCACCGCCAGGACCATCGCGTCGAAGTCCTTCATGTCGATGGCCCCCCGACCCCACAGGTAGCCGTCGCGCAGCTCACCGGAGAAGGGGTGCACGGACCACTCGTGCGGGTCGGCCGGTACGACGTCCAGGTGGCCGTGCACCAGCAGGGCTCCCCGGCTCGGGTCGGTGCCGGGGATCCGGGCGATCACGTTGGCCCGGCCCGGGGCGGACTCGTGCAGCACCGGGTCGATGCCGACCTCGGCCAGCTTCTCCGCTACGTACTCGGCGGCGAGGCGCTCCCCGACGCTGGTGGCGTTGTCGCCCGTGTTCGTGGTGTCGATGCGCAGCAGATCCCGGCAGAGGTCGACGACCTCGTCGGTCGGCGCGGGAAGGGCGGGGCGGGCGTCACTCGTCATCGCCTCTTCATACCAGCCCGCAGGTCAGGCGCGTGCGGCAGCGGTACAGCCGACGCCGTGGTGAGACGGTTTCGACACCGACCGGTGCGGGTACTGCCCCGCGCCGAGGTTGCCATATCATCGGCCCTCCACCGCCCCGCCGAGGAGGGACCGTGTCCGTCCATTTGCCGCCGCTACCGCCCACCCCCGGCGACGGCTACCAGCCCCCGGGGCGCAGCATCGCCGACACCATCGCCGAGGAGCACCGGCAGTTGCTGGCGCTCGCCCGGCGGCTGGTCGAGCCGGGCCCGGACCCCGCGCACGGCCGGGAGATCCTGGTCGCCGCCCTGTCCCGGCACCTGTCGGCGGAGGAGCAGTACCTGCTGCCGGCCGTCCGCCAGGCCCTCGAGGACGCCGACGAGCCGGTGGCCGAGGTGCTGGCCGGCGACGCCGCGCTGCTCATGGCGTTGCGGGGGCTGACCGAGGACCGGCTGGCGATGGTCGCCCAACTGGTCGAGACCCACGTGTCGGCGGTCGACCCGCTGGTGCAGCGGCTGTGTCAGGCCGCCACCGAGGAGGAACTGGTCCGGCTCGGCAACCGGCTGGAGATCGCCGAGGAGGCCGCACCCACCCGCCCGCATCCGGGGGTGCCGCACACCCCGCCGTGGAACCGGATCGTCGAGCCCGCGGTGGCCCTGGTCGACAAGTTCCGGGACGCGGTGACCGGCCGACACA
Source organism: Micromonospora sp. NPDC048871 (assembly GCF_043198155.1). NCBI lineage: Bacteria > Bacillati > Actinomycetota > Actinomycetes > Micromonosporales > Micromonosporaceae > Micromonospora > Micromonospora sp. NPDC048871. The sequence continues at coordinate 11,618 of NZ_JBICUM010000002.1, forward strand.
CACAGCTCAGCGAGTTGGAGGAGCGGCCCGGGCGCTGAGTGAGCATGTTCATGGCCGTTGATACCTCCAGGCACTACCGCCAACTGCTCCGTGGCCCTACCGTCACGCTATGAACCTGGAGTTGCGCCACCTGCGGGTGGTCTGCGCCATCGCGGAGACCGGGAGCGTGACCAAGGCGGCTTCGACGCTGGGCTTAGCTCAGCCGGCACTCACCGCCCAGCTCCAGCGCATCGAGCGGACCCTGGGCGGGCCGCTGTTCGAACGGGATCGTCGGGGGGCCCGGCCCACCGCCCTCGGCGAGTTGGTGTTGGCCCGGGCCCGGGTGCTGCTGCCCGCGATGAAGGGCCTTCAGGACGAGGCGGCCCGGTTGGCCGGCGCGGGGGACGCCCCACGCCGTTACCGGTTCGGCGGGGTGAACAGCCCGATCCTGGGTCGGCTGGTGCACCGGCTCGCCGCCGAGCAGCCACAGGCCCAGATCACCACGTACGCCTCCTGGTCAGTGGACGAGTTGGCGCAGCTGGTCGCCGGTGGGCGGTTGGACTTCGCCCTGACCGGGGTGTGCGGCGACTCCACCCCCTCGGCGGACTACGGGCTCAGCTGGCGGGAGGTGGCCGTAGACCCGATCATGGTGCTGCTGCCGGAGACCCATCCGCTGGCCCGGCGCGACGAGGTGGCGCTGGCCGACCTGCGCCACGAGCAGTGGGTGGCCGCCCCGGGGGACGGCTGTTTCGGCGACTGCTTCGCCGCCGCCTGCGCCCGGGCCGGGTTCACCCCCCGCAAGGTGTACGAGACCGACGTGCGCGGCTGCATAGATCTGGTGGACGCCGGTGAGGCGGTGGCCCTGTGTCAGGCCACCTTCCGGCCGGTGGCCGGGCTGGTGACCCGGCGGTTGACCGGTAGCCCCCTGCGGTGGCGGCTGATGCTGGGCTGGCATCCGGAGTCACCGGCCGCCCGGATGGCCGATCTGGTGTTGGAGACGGCGCTGACCTCGTACACCGACTCCCTGGCCCCACACCCGGCGTACCTGGCCTGGTTGTTGCGCAACCCGGCGTTCGGGTTGCGGGCGACGGCGCCGGTGGTGGTGGACCCCGGGGTGCGAACGGCCTGAGGGCGGGTAAAGGGCGGCCATGACCGACCTCTACCCCGCCGCCGACGACCGCGAGGTCCTCCGCGAGGCGGCCGCGCGACACACCACCGCCGTCCGGGAGGTGGAAGCCTTCCTCCGTCGGCTGCCGGAGGTTCCGGACCCGGCCGACCTGACCGAGTACGCCGACCTGCTCACCCGGGAGGAGCAGACCCGCGCCGACCGGACGGCCGCCGCGGAGGCGACCGGTCTGACCATCGCCAGTCTGGGCACGGAGTAGCGTCGGCGCCGCCGTCGGGGGTCCCGACGGCGGCGCTGGCGAGTGGCCCTACCGCTTCACCACCAGGACGTCGTGTCCGAGGTCGAGCAGGGAGTGCCGCCACTGGTCGTCGGCGTTGCCCCGGCTGGGCCGGGCCGCGGTCAGTTCCCGGATGCGCTCCACGGCCTCCCGCATCACCTCGATGTCCTCCGGGGTCAGGTCGACCTTGCGCTTGCGCAGTACGGCGAGGATCTGCCGCCCCGGTTCGGGCAGGTCCAGATCCGGGCCGGGGCCGAACGCCTCCTCACCGGAACCACGGGTCAGCAGCCACTGCCGTAGCTGTTCGGACGGCACGTTGACCTCGGCGTGGAAGTCGTCCCAGAGCACTTCCACCTCGGGTTCGAGTCGCTGTTCGCGTACCATCAGCCCTCCTCTGCCGGCGGCGACCCGGGTGATTCCGGGTCCCCCTCGTCGATCGGCCCACCCGGTCCCTCCGCCGGCACCTGCACCCGGGCGGGGTTGGCCGTCGGCGGGGCGACGATCGGGTCGGCCCGGTCCTCGTCGCGGTTCTCCTCCGGTTCGGTCATCTGTACCCTCCCGGTCCGGGGACATTCCGATCAGCGGGGATGGGTGGTGGAGGCGGCCGTGTAGCCGCGCTCCCCGGCCGCCACCTCGAAGTCGAGGTGGCCCTCGCGGGCGTCCACGATCACCCGCTGCCCCGGGGACACCTGCTGCTCCAGCAGCATCCGGGACAACTGGTTGTCCACCTCCCGCTGGATGACCCGGCGCAGCGGTCGGGCCCCGAACTCCGGCTGGTAGCCGTGCTCGGCCAGCCAGTCGACCCCGGCGGTGGTGAAGTCCACCTCGATGTCCTGGGCGTGCAGCCGACGGCGGGTCTCCTCCAGCATCAGGCCGGTGATCTGCCGCAACTGCTCGGCCTCCAACCGACGGAAGATGATCACCTCGTCGATGCGGTTGAGGAACTCCGGGCGGAAGTTCTCCTTGAGGCGGCGCATCAGCCGCTCCCGCAGTTCGTCGTTCTCCTGGCTCTCGCCGGGGGCACCGGCACCGAAGCCGACCGACCGCTGAGTGCCGGTGATCAACTCGGAGCCCAGATTGCTGGTCATGATCAGGACGGTGTTCTTGAAGTTGACCGTCCGGCCCTGACTGTCGGTCAGCCGACCGTCGTCGAGCACCTGCAACAGGATGTTGAAGACGTCCGGGTGCGCCTTCTCGATCTCGTCCAGCAGCACGACCGCGTACGGTCGGCGGCGTACCGCCTCGGTGAGCTGGCCCGCCTCCTCGTACCCGACGTAGCCGGGTGGGGCGCCGACCAGCCGACTGACCGTGTGGCGTTCCTGGAACTCGCTCATGTCCACCCGGACCATCCGGTCCGCCTCGCCGAACAACGCCTCCGCCAGGGCCCGGGCCAGCTCGGTCTTGCCCACCCCGGTGGGGCCCAGGAACAGGAAGCTGCCCATCGGGCGGTTCGGGTCCGCCAACCCGGTACGCGACCTGCGTACCGCCTCGGCCACCGCGTTGACCGCGTCGTCCTGGCCGATGACCCGCTGGTGCAGGTGCCCCTCCAGGCGCAGCAGCCGGTCGCGTTCCTCCTCGGTGAGCTGGCTGACCGGGATGCCGGTGGCCCGGGAGACCACCTCGGCGATCTCCTCCGACCCCACCTCGGGTACCTGGTTGGCGCCGCCGTCCTCGCCACGGGCCCGGCCTACCTGCTCCTCCAGTTCGGCCACCCGGTCCCGCAGGGCGGAGGCGCGTTCGTACTGCTCGTCGGCGACCGCCTGCTCCTTGTCCCGGCGTACCTCCTCGAGTTGCTGCTCCAGGTCGCGCACGTCGGCGGCCGGGGTCCGGGTGCGCAGCCGGACCCGGGCCCCGGCCTGGTCGATCAGGTCGATGGCCTTGTCCGGCAGGTAGCGGTCGGTGATGTAGCGGTCGGACAGTTCGGCGGCGGCGACCAGGGCCTCGTCGGTGAACCGCACCTGATGGTGGGCCTCGTAGCGGTCCCGCAGGCCGCGCAGGATGGCCACGGTGTCCTCGACGCTGGGCTCGGGCACGAACACCGGCTGGAAACGGCGGGCCAGGGCGGCGTCCTTCTCGATGCTGCGGCGGTGTTCGTCCAGGGTGGTGGCGCCGATCACCCGCAGCTCGCCGCGGGCCAGGGCCGGTTTCAGCATGTTCGAGGCGTCCATGCCGCCCTCGCTGCCGGCGCCGCCCGCACCGACCAGGGTGTGGATCTCGTCCAGGAAGATGATCAGCTCCTCCCGGTGGGCCCGGATCTCGTCGATCACCTTCTTCAGCCGTTCCTCGAAGTCGCCCCGGTAGCGGGTACCGGCCACCAGACCGGCCAGGTCCAGTTGGATCACCCGCTTGCCGAGCAGGGTCTGCGGCACGTCACCGTCACAGATCCGCTCGGCCAGGCCCTCCACGATCGCGGTCTTGCCGACCCCGGCCTCGCCGATGAGCACGGGGTTGTTCTTGGTCCGCCGGGACAGGATCTCCACCGCCTGCTCGATCTCGGCGGTCCGTCCGATGACCGGGTCGATCTGGTCGTTGCGCGCCAGCTCGGTGAGGTCCTGGCCGTACTGGTCCAGGGTGGGGGTGCCGCGATCCGGGCGGGGGTTGGCCATCGGCCCCCGCTCGGCGTTGGCGGCCTGCAAGGACTCCGGCTGGATCCGCCCGGCGGCGAGCATCCGACCGGCCGGCGACTCCGGGTTCAGCGGCAGGGCCATCAGGATGTGCTCGGGACCGATGTAGTTGGCGCCCATCGCCCGGGACAGCTGATGGGCGTCCAGCAGGGCCCGCTTGGCCGCCGGGGTCAAGGACAGGTTGTGTGGCACCTCGCCCCGGGGAGCACCGTCGCCCCGCCCACCCAACGCGTTGATCAGGGTGTCCGGATCGGCCCCGGCGCGACGCACCAGATCCTGGAGGGGTTCCCGTTGCAGGGCGGCCCAGAGCAGGTGGTCGGTGTCCAGGTCGTTGCTCTTGCGCTGCGCCGCCCGCCGGGCCGCGTCGGCGAGCATCTCCCGGGCGTCCGCGGTCATCAGTCGGGTGATGTCGACCCGGTGGGCGGACCGACGCCCACCCTCACCCCGACCGAAGTACCGGGCCAGGAACTCGTCCCACGGGTCCGAACCGAAGTCGCCGGGTCCAATCATGTCTTCCTCCGCGGTCGGGCGCGAGACGGGTCGGCACGGGCTACCCGGCCCCCGGCCGGACAAACGCCACCCCGGCTGCTTGATCGACTCGGTTTCGGCGCGATGGCGGTGTCCGCGGCAGCAGGAGGCCGCCGTTTCGCCGAAACGGCGGGAGCGGGGACGGCGGGTGAGCGACCCAGGCCGCCCGGCGCGGCGGTCACGCCGCGCCCTGGGCCGGGTGGCATGGTGGGCCGATGAACGCGACTCCGCTGCTCATCGTGGACGCCGCCAACGTGGTCGGATCCCGGCCGGACGGCTGGTGGTGGGACCGGGCCGGGGCGACCGCCCGCCTGCGGGACACCCTGGTGCCGCTGAGTGGGCAGGGGGTGCCGCCGGATCTGCCCCCGCCGGTGGAGGTGGTGCTGGTGGTCGAGGGTGCGGCCCGCAAGGTGCCCGGGGTCGAGGGGGTGCGGGTGGTCTCCGCCACCGGTTCCGGGGACGACGCCGTGGTCGAGCTGGTCGCCGACGCGAGCGACCGGCGACGCCTGGTGGTCACCGCCGACCGGGCGTTGCGGGATCGGGTCACCGTGCTCGGCGCCGAGGTGTACGGCCCCCGATGGCTGCGCCCCTGATCCCGCCCGTACGCCGCTGCGACCAGGCATTGATCACGTTTGGTGATCTCACGACCCCGGGTCTCACGAATCGGACTCACGTCCCCTGCGGTCGACAACCGGTCAGCAAGGCAGCAACACTGACAGGGCGGATGTCCGTTCCGTAACCGGCATAGGCTCTAATGGAGTCCTCCCCGCCCCCAGGAGGTTCCCGCGTGGCGAGCGTCGCCGAGCTCAAGGCAGCCATCGAGATAGCGCTCCAACAGATCGGTGACGGCCAGAGCGCCGTCCAGGCCGCCGGCGAGAAACTGGCCGAGGCGCAGCAGACCCTCGCCGGTGCCCTGGAGGGCAGCGGACACACCACCGTCGAGGCGGCGCAGGCGTCGCTGACCCAGGCCAGTCAGGAGCTTGAGGAGTGCCTCGCCGCGACGCTCGTCGCGGTCGAGCAGGCCCAGCAGTACGTCGCGACACTCTAGGGGCCGGGCGTGTCCATCGTCGAGGATGTCGGCGCACAGGTCCGGGCCTCCGCCGAGGAACTGCCGTTGGGCCTGCTGGCGCAGGCCCTGGAGAAGTTCGGGCTGGCCACCGAGCGGCTGCGCTGGGTACGGCAGGAGTCGGCCAGCCCGATGGGGGTGCCGGAGCTGTCCGCTGCGGTCGAGCACGCCGAGACCGCCGGATACGCGCTGCGGGTGGCCCAGGAGCAGCTGACCGAATACCTGGCCGCGATCGGGCTGGCCCCCGACGGGGCGGCACCACCGCCGGTCGCACCCCAGCGTCGGCCTGCCCACGACGCTCCCCCGGCCAGCGAAATGGTCGCCGAGGAGGCCCCGGAAGCGGCCGGTGAGGTGCGGCTGCGCCGCTGGTGGGCGGTGCGGGTGGCGGAGTTGACCGGCGGCGGCGAGGGGTCGGGCGAGCGGCCCGACGAACGGGTCACCGACTCCCGGGAACTGCTGCGCCGGGTGGTGCACGGCGTACGCGCCGGTGACCGGGACCGGCTGCACCGGGAGTTGCGGGGGGCCCACGCCGACGTCGGCCTGGGGCTGGCCGCGGTGGCACCCCCGTTGCTGCGTGATCTGGCCGGGCAACTGCTCGGCCACCCGCCCCGGGGCGACGATCTGCCCCGGCTGCACCGCGAGTTGGACGGCCGGGTGCGGGACCTGCTGCCCGGTCTGCCCGCCCCGGTGCTGGACACCATGCTGACCCGGGTCTGCCGGATGCCACCGCCGCGACGCGGTGAGGGCGAGCAGCCACACGCGGCCGATCCGGCGGTCACCGCCGGCGTACTCGCCGGGGTCCTGCTCGACCGGCTCGGCCGCGACCTGCCGGAGAGCGCCGGCACCCCGGGGGAGCCGACCGGAGCCGCCGAGGCCCGCCCGCCCCGGCGCGAGCCACCGTCGGCCGGCCCACCGAGACGGCCCACCACCGAGCAGGGGACGAACGGCCGGCCCGGGAACGGGATCGATGGCTGATCGGCGCAACCAGCTCGTCGTCCGGGTCCGGGAGATGCTCGCCGACGCCCTCGGCTCCGCCCGGAACAGGTCGGAGGCCGCACAGACCGCCCTGGCCACCGCCCGGGACCGGGCGGTACGGGTGCGGCGGGCCGCCCTCGGCGTACCCGAGCGGGTGGGTGCCGAACGCGACAAGCGCCTGGCCGAGATCGACGCCCAGCACACCGCGCGGCTGGCGGCCCTGGCCCGGCAGGCGGCAGAGGCCGCGGCCCGGGAGGCGCCCGGGGCGGGCTCGGTGCCGTGGGAACGATGGCGGCCCACCCCGGCCGATCGCGCCGAACCCCCGGGCGCAACCCGCATCGGTACGGTGCAACTGCCCGATGTCGACCCGGTGCCGGCGCTGGTGGCCCTGCTCGACGCCGGCCATGTGGCACTCGACGGAGACCCCGAGGGCTGCGCCGCCGTGGTCTCCGCCCTGCTGCTGCGCAGCCTGGGCCGGGCCGTGCCGGGAGGGGTGCGGGTGGTCGGCTACGACCCCGATCACCTGGGCGGCGGACTGGCCGGATTCGCCCCCCTGGGCACCGCCGGGCTGCTCACCTTCGTCGGGCCGGGTGGGCTGGGTCGGCTGCTGGACGACCTGGTGGAGCAGATCCGCCGGATCAACGAGACCGTGCTCGCCGGTGAACACGCCACCCTGCGCGAGTTGGCCGCCACCACCGGCCGCCGACCCGAGCCCTGGCGGGTGGCGGTGCTGCTCGGCGGGGAGGAGTTGTCCCGCCACGAACGCGGCCAACTCGACCGGGTGGTCCGGGCCGGCGCGGCCTGCGGGGTCCACCTGATCGTGCAGGGTGTGCCGCTGCCGGCGGAACCGACCGTCACCCGGATACGGGTCACCGGGGCCCAGGCCCGGGTCGACACCCTGCCGGTGCACCTGGACCCGCCCCCGCCGGCCGCCCTGGTCACCGAGACCTGCCGCCAGATCGCCTCGGTGGTCAACGCCGGTCCCGCCCCCACCCCCTTCACCGATCTGCTGCCCGCCCCGGAGCAGATGTGGCGGGAGGACTCGGCGACCGGGCTGACCGCCCCGATCGGCGAGGGGCCGCACGGCCGCCCGGTGCTGGTCACCCTCGGCGACTATCCGCCGCACGCGCTGATCGGCGGGCCCTCCGGCACCGGCAAGACCAACCTGATCTTCGCCTGGATCGGCGCCCTGGCCGCCCGCTACTCCCCCGCCGAGCTGGAGTTCTACCTGCTCGACTTCAAGGAGGGGGTGTCCTTCGCCCGGTTCGCCCAGGGGCGGCGGGACCCCAGTTGGCTGCCGCACATGCGACTGGTCGGCATCAATGTCAACACCGACCGGGAGTTCGGTCTGGCGCTGCTGCGCTTCCTCGCCGAGGAGCTGCGCCGCCGGGCCGACGCGGCGAAGAAACACGAGGTCACCAAGCTGGCCGAGCTGCGGGCGGTGGACCCCACCGGGCACTGGCCCCGGATCGTGGCCGTGGTGGACGAGTTCCAGATGCTGCTGGCCGGACGGGATGCGGTGGCCCGGGAGGCCGCCGACCTGCTGGAGGACCTGGCCCGGCGGGGCCGCTCCCAGGGCATCCACCTGGTGCTGGCCTCCCAGGACGTACGCGGCATCGAGGCGTTGTGGGGGCGTCCGGCGCTGGTGGCCCAGTTCACCCTGCGTATCGCCCTGCCCAAGGCCCTGCGGATCCTGGCCGAACGCAACGACGCCGCCCAGTCGCTACCGAAGTTCCACGCGGTGGTCAACGCCGAGTCGGGCCTGCCCGAAGGCAACGAGGTGGCCCGGATCCCCTCGGCCAGTGACTGGGAGACCTGGAGCGAGCTTCAGCACCGGCTGTGGCGGATGCGTCCGGCCGAGGCGGCACCGGCGCGGCTGTTCGACGGCGATGCGATCCCCCGGTTGGCGGACGCGCCGGACTTCCGGGCGTTGACCGCCCCGGAGATCGGCACCCCCCGCGGCCCGGTGGCCCTGCTCGGCGAGATCATCGACGTACAGGCCCGGTCGGCCGCCCTGCGGCTACCGCGCGCTCCGGGGCGGAACCTGGCCGTGCTCGGTACCCGGGTCGACGAGGCCTGCGCGGTGCTGGACGCCGCCGCCCGCTCCCTGGCCCGCCAGCACCGTCCGGGTACGGCCCGGTTCTCCATCGCCTGCCTGGACCCGGACGCCGACCCGGCGGCCCGGGCCCTGTACGAGGAACTGGCCGACGACGCCGCCTGGTACGACGAGGAGAGCGTGGCCGAACTGCTGGCCGAGACCGCCGAGGGGCTGGGTGCCCCCGGGGTCAGCCAGGCCCCCCACTATCTGCTGCTGTTCGCCGTCGACGCGGCGGCCGGGGCCCTGGCCACCCGGATCGGGAAGGCCACCGGGGGCGCCCACCTGCGCCGGATCCTGCACGACGGCCCGGAACGGCGCACCCATGTGCTGGCCTGGTGGCGGGGGATCGCCCGGATGCGTGCCGACCTGGGCGGACCGAGCGCCCGTACTGACCAGATCGGGGCCTGGGTGGCGCTGGACACCCACGGCGGGGAGTTGGGTTCCCTCTACCCCGGCACCGGGCCGGACTGGTATCCCCGGCCGTGGCGGGGCCTGTTCTTCGACCGGGCGGTGCACCGCACCGGGCAGACCATCATCCCCTACGGACCAGCCCGATGAACGAACCGGTGACCAGCCAGACCTACGCGGCGGCGCTGCGGCGTCTGGCCGAACTGACCGCCCGGGTGCGGGAGCAACAGGCCGAGGCGCACAGCTGGTACGAGCAGCAGTGCGCGGCGGCCGACCGGGCGGTGGCCGAGTCCGCCGAGGAGGTCAACCGGGCCGAGCGGGAACTGGTAGCCGCCCGGGAGACCCAGGAACGGGTCGACGCCGAGGTCTCGGTGCTGTGGCAGGAACTCAATGCCCGGCTGGGCGGCGGCGGACGCCGCGCCGGCGCGCCACCGACACCGAGAGCCGACGCCACCGGCGACCCCCTGCCGCTGTTGGAGGGGGTACGCGACCTGCTGCGGCGCACCCGCCAGCGGGGCGAACTGTCCAGCAAGGTCAACCCGCTGATGCTGCTGTGCGGCGTGGGCGGTGCCGTGCTGGCGTACGCCCTGGGGGTCGGGGCCCGGGCCCTGGGTGCCCGCAGCGAGGGTGAACTGGCCGTCGGCCTACCCGTGCTGGCTCTGGTGATCACCCTCCTCGGCCCGGTGCTGGGCCTGCTCCCGGCCCGCCTGATCGCCGACCGCCAACACGCCGTCCTGACCCCCCGCCCCGTCCTCCTGGTGGTGTCCGCCGGCCTCACCACCACCCTCCTCCTCCTAACCACCCTCTAATCCCACCCCTCCCTCCCCCCACCCCTCCCTCCCCCACCCCTCCCCGCCCCGCCCCTCTATCTGCGCATCGATCTTGCACTTTTCGTCGCCGCAGAAGCCGCGAATCGGGGCGAATCAGCGACCGAAAGTGCAAGATCGGCGCGCAGAGGGAGGGAGGGAGGGGTTAGGGGGTTAGGACTGCTTCTTGGAGGAGGCGGCGGGTGAGGGTCAGGCGGTCGGTGTCGGTGTCCAGGGCGGGGAGGTCGCCTACCCGGGTCACCTCGCCGGTGAGCAGGGCGCGCAGGGCGGGTTCGCAGTAGGCGGGCAGGGTGATGGTGCGGTCGAACAGGCGCAGGGTGACCTGGTCGCCGGTGAGGGTCAACTGCCAGCGCAGGCCGGGGCGGACGGTGACCCGACTGTCGACCGTCAAGGTGGCCAGGGCGGCGGCCTGGGCCAGGGGACGGATCGGGGCGGGTCGGGACGCCGACCAGGCCCGCTGCCGAAGCCGGGCGGCCACCGCCGCCGGGTCGGCGTGCGACAACCAGTCGCGCAGCGCCTCGACGGTCTCGGTGAGTTCCGGCTCGATGGCCTCCGGGTCGGCCAGGTCCATGCCGAAGGGCAGGGTGGCCCGCAGCCGGGGGTCCTCGGTGGCCAGGGCCAGCAACTCCTCGACCAGGGCGTACCGGGTCAGGGCCCGGACGCCGACGGTGAGGTGCAGGGAACTGGACTCCTGCGCCTGGGCGCTGTGCAGCCAGCCCCGGGGCAGATAGAGCGCGTCACCCGGCCCCAGCACCACGTCCAGGGTGGCCGGTCCCGCGGCGGTGGCGGCGACCTCGTCGGCCCGTCCGCCCCACGGTTGGCGCTCCAGCGGATCGGGCAGCACCGGCGGGTGGATCCGCCAATGTTTGCGCCCGTCGACCTGGAGCACGAACACGTCGTGGGTGTCGTAGTGGGTGGCGAAGCCCTGGCTGCCCGGCGGGGTCAGGTAGGCGTTGACCTGCAACGGCTGCCCCACCGCCAGGCTCAGGTCGCGGGTGAAGTCGATCAGAGGTGGCCAGTTGCGGTGCAGACCCTGAAGCACCAGGGTGGCGCCCCCGGCGTACAACTGGAGGATCTTCTCGTCCAGGACCTGGTCGCCGATCTCGGCGCCGGCGCCACCGCCGCCGGTGTAACGCGCCGCCGGCAGCACCTGGCCGTCCTTGGCCACCCGCAGGAAGGGGGTACGCAGACCACGGCGGCTGAGCAGTTCGTCGGCGTCCTCCGGGCTCAGCAGGTCGTTGAAGCCGGCCGGGTTGGGCAGTTCGGCGGCGCGGGACAGCAGCGGGGTGTGTCCCCAGTGGGCGGTGGCGAACTTCTCCGGCTCGACGCTGACACAGCGGGCCAGCGCGGAGGTCGGGTACGCAACCGCCGGGCGGACACCGCCGCCCGGCGCATCGAGTCGCGTCATCGTGCTCGGTCGTCAGGCCGCACCGTCGGCACCACCGTCGTGCTGACCCGGCGTGGCACCACCATCGGCCGGACCCTCGGCGGCGCCGTCCGCCCCACCATCGTGCTGACCCGGCGTCGCACCACCGTCAGCCGGACCCTCGGCGCTGCCGTCCGCCCCACCATCGTGCTGACCCGGCGTCGCACCACCGTCAGCCGGACCCTCGGCGCTGCCGTCCGCCCCACCGTCGTGCTGACCGGGGGTCGCGCCGCCGTCGGCCGGGCCTTCCAGGCCGCCGCCGCTGGTGCTCTGGATGTCGTCGTCGTTGAGTGGCATCGTGCTCCCTCGGATGAAACCAGCCCCCGCCGTCGGTGGGGTTTGCCGTGCCGCGCGTGGTACCCCACGCGCGATCTTCTCTAAACCAGTGCCACCCACCGTAGACGCCGATTCGCCGCGACACGCCCGGTTCGCCCCGCTCGGTACCCCCACCCGAGGGACCGGCGTGCGGGCTGCGGTGGCGAAGGTCGATTCCGGTGCAATACGGCCGACAGTGACAGGATGGGGCGAGCCGAGCAGTACGGAGGTGGCGATGACCGAAGCACTGGAACCCCTGGAGCCGGTGACCGAGGACTGGCAGCGCGCCCTGGCGATCGTGGCCCATCCCGACGATCTGGAGTTCGGCGCCGCCGCCGCGGTGGCCCGCTGGACCGGGCAGGGTAAACAGGTGGTCTACTGCCTGGTCACCAGCGGGGAGGCCGGCATCGACGGGATGCCACCACCGCAGGCCCGACAGGTACGCGAGCAGGAGCAGCGCGACTCCGCGGCCCTGGTGGGGGTGGACACGGTCGAGTTCCTGGGCCTGCCCGACGGGATCCTGGAGTACGGGGTGCCCCTGCGCCGGGAACTGGCCGCCGTGGTCCGTCGACACCGGCCGGAGATCGTGATCACCAACAACTTCCGGGCCACCTGGGACGGCGCCGACACCCTCAACCAGGCCGATCACATCGCGGTGGGACGGGCCACCCTGGACGCGGTACGCGACGCCGGCAACCGGTGGATCTTCCCGGAGCAGTTGACCGAGGCGATCGAGCCGTGGGGCGGGGTACGCCAGGTCTGGGCGGCCTCCTCTCCCCGGTCGAAGCACGGGGTGGACACCACCGAGACCTTCGACAAGGGGGTGGCCTCCCTGCTGGCGCACGAGGCGTACCTGACCGGGCTGGGTGACGGCAGCTTCGACGCCGAGGAGTTCCTGGAAGGTGGGGCCCGACCGGTCGGCACCCGGCTGGGGGTGCGCTACGGCACCTCGTTCGAGGTGTTCCACTTCGACCTCTGGTAGGCCGGCAGGGTGGGTAGCCCGCGCCGTTACGCCGAAACGGCGGGATCCAGGGCTGCGGGAAACCGCCATTCCGGCGTAGCGAAGTCGATCAAGGTGAGCCGGACGGTCAGGGCATGAGCGGGACGAGATCCTCCGGCATGGTGGACCGGACGTCCTCCCATTCGCCCGGGGAGAGGTGCCGGCGCAGGGTGTCCAGCACCACCTGGACCACCCGCTGCGGGCCGCCCTGCGTGTCGTAGGGGAAGCCCTGACGCACCTCTTGGAGGAAGTCCTCCCGGTTCAGCTTGATCGGCACCTTCTCCGGCTGCCAGCCCTCGAAGTAGAGGCCCCGCACCAGCATCGGCAGTTGCGCGGAGAACTGGGCGCACTCCTGCACCGGCATCCGGTCGCGCAGCAGGTGCAGCACCGTACGCAGGGCCGCGTAGGACTGGTTGCGCTGCGCCTTGGGCCAGCCGTACGCCTGCTCGATGTCCTTGAGGATCAGGTTGGTCTTGTCCACCGAGGACTCTATCGCCGACTCGAACCGCTCAGCCATCTGTCCACCTCCGTAGGTCGGTCTCCCACCGTCGGTCGTCGGGGCGTCGCGGCGGCCCCACCGGCCCGGGTCGCGGGCGGATCGGGCTGCCCAGCCCGGGACCTGCCCGCCGAGCCCGGTCGGCTGCCCCGACGACCCGCAGGACGGCGTTCCGCCGCCGATGCGGTGTCACCGTCATCGCCATCCACCTCCGTGCGGTCGTCTCGCGCGGACGATCTCCGCGCTGCCACCACCCTGCGCCGAGGCGAGGTGACCCACCCTCACCCCCTCCGGGTGAGATGCCCCGGCGGCGGTCAGTCGGATTCGGTCAGCAGGGCCTGGAGTTGTTTGGCGTTGACCTGGGCGTAGTCCCGGTAGCAGTTGTTCATCAACACCTGGGTCTGCCGGGTCTGATCGGCCAGTTCGCGCAGCTTGGGGGCCCAGTCGGCCAACTCCCGCTTCGAGTAGCGGTAACCGAACTTCTCGTGGATGTCGCGGCTGGTCCACTTGTCGCTGTGGCCGTGGAAGCGGACCACCGCCAGATCCGAGGTGGCCGCCAGCACCGGCGGAACAGAGGACCGGTGTCCCTGCGGCATGTCCACGCTGACGTAGGCCAACCGATGCTCACGCAGGAAGTCCAGGGTCTCGGCGGCGTTGTCCCCGTCGAACCAGGAGGCGTGCCGGAACTCGAAGACCGGACGCAGCGGCGCGCAGCGCCGGGTCACCTCCAGCAGGTACTGCTTGTTGTCCCGGCGCAGGGTGAACCAGGGTGGGAACTGGAACAGCAGGGCGCCGAGCTTGCCCGCCTCGACCAGGGGGTCCAGGGCGCTGAGGAACCGGGTCCAGACCTCCTCGTACGCCTGCGGGGGCAGGTCGTCCGGGTAGAGGTTGCGTTTGTCCGTGGCCGGCCGCAGATCCTGGTAGATGGCGCTGACCTTGGTGGGGTGGCCGGTGAGCAGGCTGAAGGCCTTGATGTTGAAGGTGAAGCCGGGCGGGGTGCGGTCGGCCCAGAGCCGGGCGGTCCGCTCAGCCGGCGGGGAGTAGTAGGTGGCGTCGACCTCGACCAGCGGGAACTGCCGGGCGTAGTAGGCCAGCCGCTTCTCCGGGGTGTCCGCCGTCTGGGGGTACCACCCGGAGTCCAGCAGGGTGCGGTCGGTCCAGGAGGCGGTCCCCACGGTGATCTCGCCCATGGGTGCCCTGCTCCGCGTTCCGGACCGACCGCCGACCGCTCCCGCTCACGCGGCCCGACGTTCCCGGGTCTGCTTGCAGGTCACGCAGGTGGTGGCCGATGGGAAGATCTCCAGCCGCTCCACCGGGATGGGTGCCGTGCAGCCCTCGCAGAAGCCGTAGGTGCCCTCGTCGAGCCGGGTCAGGGCGTGCTCGAACTGGGCCCGGCGGTCGAGGATGGTGCGCAACAGCGACTGCGCGGTGTCCCGTTCGGCGGTCTTGGTGCCGCTGTCGGCCTGGTCGTCGCCCGCGGTGTCGCCGACCTCCACCAGCCGCAGCACCTGGCTCTGCTGCACGGCCTGCTCGTACTCCTCGGACAGTTCGGCGTAGCGGGCCTGAAGGGAGAGCCGAATCTGGTCGATCTCCGCCTGGGATCGGCCCGTGCCGACCGTGTCGTGGACGAGCATGGCTGCCTGCCTTCCTGGGACTCATCGTCATCGCGGATGGGACCACCCCACCCGGTCATACCGCCCCGGCTGGTGATCACCCGGGCGCTGTGAGCCCCGCGATTACCCCGGTGGCCCGAAGGTCAAACCGCGTCCGGCACGGATTCCACGATCGCCGGCCGGCGCGGGTCCTCCAACCGGACCACCAGATCGGCGAAGGTGGCCGGGGCCACCTCCTCGGCGTAGCGGGCGTGGGCCGGCAGGGTCCAGGCCAGGTCGGCAGGGGTACGCCGTTCCAGGGCGGCGGCCGACATCTCCAGGTGCACGGTGATCTCGAAGGGCAGCCCTCCGCCGAGCAGGAAGGCGCCGCTGACCAGGACGATCCCGTTCGGGGGCAACTCGACGTATTCGGCCCGGCTGGCCCGGTCCGTGCGTGGGTCCCACAGGGAGGGCAGGATCCGCCCGTCCCCGTCCGGCCCGGCCGGATCGAGCACCTCCCGGCGCAGTCCGGCCTCGTCCACCCAGCCTTCGTAGTACGAGTCCGGGTTGGTCCGGCCCCGCTCCAGGCGTACCGAGGCGGGGCGCAGGAAATCCTCGGAGCGGAGGTGCCGGGCCGGGCGACCCCACGCCCGCAGCGGATCCACCAGGGCCGCGGCGATCTCCTCGGGGCGGGCGGCGCTCGGGCCGTCCACGGCCACCCGCAGGCGCCGGGTCGGGTCGGTGTCGGCGAGTCGCTGCGCCAGTTCGGTGACCAGTCGCTGCGGGGAGATGGGACGCACACGCATCCGACAATCCTGCCCGGTGATCCTCGGACCGATCGCCCGTGGCGCTCAGCCGGTCTCGTCCAGGGTGACCCGGGCCTCGTCGGCCAGCCGGTAGCCGACCCCGTAGACCGTGGTGACCAGGGGGACGTCCACCCCGACCTTGCCGCGCAGTCGGCGTACGTGCACGTCGACCGTACGCACACCGGCGTGTTCGTAACCCCAGACGGCGTTGAGCAGCTGAAGCCGGGTGAACACCCGACGGGGATGCACCACCAGGTGCAGCAGCAGGTCGAATTCCAGCCGGGTCAGCGGCAGCGGCTCGCCGTCGCGCAGCACCGACCGTGAGGAGGCCAGGATGTGCAGGGTGGGGATGGTCGGGGCGAGGGGTCGGGTCGGTGCCCGCCCGGCCGGTACGACCTCGGTGCGCCGCTCCGGCACCGCCGGGCCCCCGTTGACGATCGTGCCCTCGCCGTTCTCCAGCAGCTCCCTGGCGGCTTCCAACAGCTGGCGGGCGGCCGGGGTCAGGGACTCCTCACAGGCCAGCGGAATCGACAGGGTGACCGTGATGACCGGGGTCGCGCTGCTGGTGGGGCGGCGTTGACCGCCGGGTGGCCGACCGGGGACCGCTGGTTGGGACGTATGCCATCCGGCGCGCGACGAAGCGGGGCTGACCGACATGGTCCTCCTAGGCTGGTCCGGGCTTTCCCCACGGCCCCGGGACGCCGCTTTATCGATGTTTCCCGGCGCCGGTGTGCGGGTCAAGGGGCGGCTGCGTTGTGTGAATGTGACAATTGGCCGACACTTCGGAGCCGTCCGCTCGCTCTGCGTACGAGGCCAGATGATTACAGCAGAGTCGCCAACTTGACCCGATACGGGGGGTCGACACCGGAGTTCACCTTTCGTCGGGAGCCACGATCACCTGCCCGAACGGGGCCTGCTTAACTGCCCAGACTCCGGGTCCGGACCTGGTCAGCGTGGCGCGGCCCCGACCGGGACCCGCCACGCTGGACGTCGACTCAGCGTTCGACGCTCACCCGGGCATCGTCGGCCAGTCGGTAGCCGACACCGTGGACGGTGGTCAGCAGCGGCGTACCGGGGCCGAGTTTGGCGCGTAACCGACGCACGTGCACGTCCACCGTGCGGGCCACCGCGTGGTCGTACCCCCAGACCTGGTTGAGCAGCTGGAGGCGGGTGAAGACCCGCCGGGGCCGCTCGGCCAGGAACAGCAGCAGGTCGTACTCGATGCGGGTCAGCGGGATCACCCGGTCGCCCTGCCGGACGGTCCGGGGTCCGGTGAGGATGCGCAGGACGCTCGGATCGGCCGGCGGGGCGGCGACCGGGTCGCCGGACAGCCGCCCCTCCCCCGACTCGGCCAGTTCGCCGAGCAGTTCCACCAGCCGATGCAGGCGCGGGCTCGTCGCCGCGGCGGCCAGGTCGACCGTGATGGTCAGGGTGGGTCCGGTGCGTCGCCGGAGGAGGCGACCCCGGTGGGTACGGCCGGAGGGGTGTTGGCGTGGGGTGATGGCGACGACGGACACGACGGCCTCCTGGGGGCTACCGCCACGCCGGGTGGGCGTGGCTGATCAGTGGGACACCCGGCCGGCGGTCGCCGGGGGCGCGGGGGTGGACGGGCGGATCAACGAGGTGGGGCCCAGCACCGGCAGGCCGGCGATCCGCCAGGCGGCGAAGCCACCGATCACGTCGGTGGCCCGGAACAGGCCGAGATCCTGCAACGACGCGGCGGCCAGCGAGGAGGTGTAGCCCTCCTGACAGAGCACCATCACGGGCAGGTCGTAGCCGACCGCCTGGGGCAGCCGGGCGGGACACCGGGGGTCGAAGCGCCACTCCAGCACGTTGCGTTCGACCACCAGGGACCCGGGCACGGTGCCGTGCGCGGCCCGCTGCGCGGCCGGTCGGATGTCGACCAGCAGGGCCCCGCCCCGGTACGCCAGGTGGGCCTGCTCCGGGTCGAGCCGGTCCAGCCGGGCCCGGGCGGCGCTGAGGATCTCCTCGATCCCCCGGGAGCCCGGCGGGGGCGTCGGACAGTGGGCGGCGGGGTCGGTCTGCGGCATCATCGTTCCTTCCAGGTGTTGCGCGGGTGAAGGGGGTTCACCATGCCACGCCGGCCTCGGCCACCTCGGTGACGCGCAGCCGACCTCCGTCCAGGTGGTAGCGGGTCATCCGACGCAGGGCGGGGCGGTAGACGTGCACGCTGACCGCCGGCTCGGGATGCCGGTTGGTGACCATGTGCACGTGCCGGGGGCCGAATCGGCGGCCGGTGCCGGCGGCCAGCAGATGTGGACGCAGCCCCGCCCCGCTGACGGTCTGCTCGGTGAGCACTCCCGAGGCGACCAGGAAGGCCCCGGAGGAGCCGCCGTGGTCGTGCAGGTCCGTGCCCTGTCCGGGCAACCAGCTCAGGGCCCACACCTCGTGGTCGTCGTCGGCGGCCAGCCGGGCGTACCACCGGGTGGCCGGGTCGAAGCGCAGCGGTACCGGCCAG
The DNA here is from genome assembly GCF_043198155.1 of Micromonospora sp. NPDC048871. Classification (NCBI taxonomy): domain Bacteria; kingdom Bacillati; phylum Actinomycetota; class Actinomycetes; order Micromonosporales; family Micromonosporaceae; genus Micromonospora; species Micromonospora sp. NPDC048871. The sequence continues at coordinate 29,640 of NZ_JBICUM010000002.1, forward strand.
CGGGTCGGGTCACCGGCCCAGCGCCGGGCGACGGCGAGCAGGTCGGGTTCGGTGGCGAACAGGGCAGGCATGAGGTCCCTCGCGATGGTCGGCAGGATCCCCACCAGTCTAGGATGCAAACCCTATAGGTTTAGTAGGTTATCCCGAATGCCGGGACATGATTCCTTCGACGGCTACCGCATCCCCAGCCAGTGAGGGGCACGGATGGCCGGGCCGAGCGCCCCCTCGGCGGGGCGACTAACCTGACCCGGTGAGCGAGGAACTCGACGCCGAGACCCTGGAGTTCGCGCACCGGATGTTCGACCTGGCGCGCGACGGGGCCACCGCCGAACTGTCCGGGTACGTCGACGCGGGGCTGCCGGTCAACCTGACCAACGACAAGGGCGACACCCTGCTGATCCTGGCGGCGTACCACGCCCACCCGGAGACGGTGGCCGCGCTGCTAGACCGGGGGGCCGACCACACCCGGACCAACGACCGGGGACAGACGGCCCTGGCGGCGGCGGTGTTCCGCAGCAACGCCGAGGCGGTACGCGCCCTGCTGGCCGCCGGCGCCGACCCGGACCACGGCAACCCCTCCGCCGTGGAGACCGCGCAGTTCTTCGACCTGTCCGAGATGCTCACCCTGCTGCGTCCCGCCTGACCTCAACGCCGGGCCTCGATGAGGAAACGCCTGGCGTGGGCCACGAAGGGGCCTTCGGCGCGGATGCGCTCGTGTAGCCGGGCCAACGCCGGCCGGTGGGCGGCCACGGTGAAACCGGGCACCGTCCAGACCACCTTGCGCAGGAACCAGACCACGGCGCCGATGTCGTGGAACACCGTACGCAGGGTGGCCGTACGCAGGTCGACGACGGTCAGCCCGGCCGCCTCGGCGGCGGCGACCGCCTGCTCCGGGTGCCGGTGGGCCGGGGGCGGCAGCGGCCCCAGGATCGCCTCGCTGAGTTCGCGTACGGTGCCCGGCCCGATCTGCTGGGACAGGAACGTCCCACCGGGCCGCAGCACGCGCGCCACCTCGGGCCAGTCGGTGTGCACCGGATGCCGGCTGACCACCAGGTCGAAGGCGCCGCTGCGCAGCGGCAGCGGCGCGTGCGGACCCACCGCGACCACCCGGGCCCCGATCGGGGCTAGCCGGGCCCGGGCCACCGGCACGTTCGGCGGCCAGGCCTCGGTAGCCACCAGCAGCCGCGGCGGGTGGGGCACCTCGGCGAGCACCTCTCCCCCGCCGGTGTCGATGTCCAGCGCCGTGTCGACCGTCGCCATCCGCTCCGCCACCAGGCGGGCGTACCCCCAGGGTGGACGCTCCTCGGTGGCCCGTCCGGTGAGCCAGTCGAAGGCCCAGCCCTCGACCGGCGCGGTCGCCCCCTCAGCGACCAACTCCTCGAAACTCGCCTGCCTGGACACAGGGCTCAGGGTCTCCGGAGTGGCTGACCGGTGGCAACGCCTTTACCCGGGTGCCCCCCGGGCCCGGCGGGCTACCGACGAGGGCGGACGATCTCGACCGTCCGGGCGTCGACGCCACTGAGGGCGGCGGCACGCGGGGTGCCGGAGCCACGCAGGGCGTCGAAGCTGGTCGGCTCCGCCCGACCGGGCTCGTAGTGGCGCATCAGCCGGGCGCCCAGGGCCACCCCTAGACCCCCGACGGCCAGGGCGAGCACCTCGACCACCAGCAGTACGGCGGTCGCACCCCGGGTCGGCGACTCCGCCCGCACCAGGCAGGAGAGCAGGAACAGCCCGGCCATGCCGGCGTTGACCAGGTTGAAGCTGATCGCGGTACTGCGGGTCCGGTCCGGCGGCACGTCCCACAGGTCGACCATGCCGGCCGCCGTGGTCAGTCCCGCCGCCACCAGGGCGGCCACCACGGTCCAGTAACCGACCTCGCCGAGCAGGGCCGGGCCGCCGACCACCTGGGCGAAGTCGAAGATGGTCGCGCAGACGAACAGCCCGTACGGGAACGTCACCAGCATCGGTTGAATGGGGTGCCCCTGCACCCGCAGTCGGCTCTGCATCGTTCCCCCCTGGGATTGGAATCAGCCCACCAGTCCAGGGTGCTACCCGGGGGCCACCAGGGCGAAACGAGAGCCGGGCTCAGTCGTCCGAGGTCGGGAACTCAGTTGTCCCGAGGACGGGAGACCGTGCTGACCAGCCGCTCGGCCACCTCCCGCAACGGGATGGACAGCGATGTGGCCGCGCTGCGCAGCACCTCCAGGGCGTCCTCCGGGGGGCAGCCCCGCTGGGTCATGATCACCCCGATGGCCTGGCCGATCACCCCCTCGCCGAGCAGGGCGGCGTCCCGGGCGTCGGCCTGGGCGCTGCGCCGCTGCCGGTCCCGTACGGCGGCCAGCAGCAGACCGGCCTGCTCGGCCAGGAGCATGGCGGTGAGCTGGTGGCCGGTGGTCAGGGCGTCCGACCGGTCGGCGTAGAGGTTGATCGCCCCGATCACCTGCTCGTCCACGTCGACCGGGGCGGAGATCACCCCGTGTACCCCCAACTCGGTGGCCTGGGCCCGCCAGTGCGGCCAGCGGGGCTCGGTGGCCAGGTTCTCCGCCCGGACCATCTCCCGCAGCCGGATGGCGTCCATCGCCGGGGTGTCGGAGCTGTACCGCAGGTCGTCCAGCCCGCTCATCGGGGCGTCGGAGGCGGCCACCCCGACCGGCTCACCGGCCCGCAGGGCGGTGAACCCGCACCAGTTGACCCCCGCGATGGCGTCCCGGGTGATGCGGACCAGGGCGGACAGCGCCTCGTCGAAATCGTCCAGACCGATCAGTCCGGCGGTCAGCTCCCGCAACAGGGCCGCCGTCTCCAACACGCCGAGGGTCTCCATCAGCGGTGGACTCGTCTCCAGGTTCACCGACCCGCAGCCCCCGTACGCCTGGCCAGCGTCCTCACGGTCTCCTCCTCGGCTCCGAGACAGGCACCAGGGCGGCCCCGACGGCGACCCTGGCGTCAACGACCCGCCCTACTACCCGCCACAACTATGGTCGAAACGGTGCAAAGCGGGGCCCCTCCCAGGGTACGGGTACCTCCGGGAGGGGCCGCGACCGGATCGGTCGGTACGCCTCAGCGAGCGCCCGCTCCGCTGAGCCGTCGACCGACCGAGGCGATCAGCCGGTCCAGTTCGGAGCCGAACGGGTTGTCGTGCACCAGGTAGGTCCAGGTGGCGGTCGGCCGGACCAGCTCCGCCGCGTCCGGCTGCCAGTCCTCGTCGAACTCGGTCTCGGCGAAGGTGGCCAGGGTGCGCGCCTCGATCTCCGGGACCAGGTTGGTGAAGGCCGGCACGGCCGCCCGGTGGAACTCGTCCAGGGGGTCCAGTCGGCCCAGGGCGCGCAGGTGCACCCCCTCGCGGACCTCGGACAGCTCGGCCAGGTGGTCGGCCCAGAGCCGGTCGAGGTGGTAGAGGGCGATCGACCGGGCCACCCGGGCGAGCAGGTCCTCGTCCATCTCGCCGGCCTTCTCCGGCATCTTGTCCAGCAGCATCAGGGCGGCGACGTCGCTGGTCAGCAGCCGTTCCCGACGCTCGGCCAGGGCCTTGCGCTGCTGCTCGATCACCACGCTGTAGCGCCAGGTGTTGCGGTGGATCTCGTGGTTGACCCCTTCGGCGACCCGCTGGGCGTGCTCCACGGCGTAGTCCACCTGCGGGTCGGTGACCAGACCGTCGGCGTTCATCCGGGGCGACGGCGGGACGGTGTCGCCGGCGTGCCGCACGACCAGGTCGTCCTCCAGGCTGACGAAGAAGACCGACCCACCCGGGTCGCCCTGCCGGCCGGCCCGTCCGCGCAGCTGGTCGTCGACCCGGCGGCTGTCGTGCCGGCCGCTGCCGATGACGTAGAGGCCGCCGAGTTCGGCGACCCGCTCCTGGTCGCTCTGGTCGCTGCCGCCGAGGCGGATGTCCACCCCTCGACCGGCCATCTGGGTGGAGACGGTCACCGCGCCGTGGGCACCGGCCTCGGCGATGATCGCCGCCTCCTCGTCGTCGTTCTTGGCGTTGAGCACCACGCACGGCACCCCGACGGCGCCCAGCCCGGCGGCCAGCTGCTCGGACTCCTTGACGTCCAGGGTGCCGACCAGCACCGGGCGTCCGGCGGCGTGGCAGCGCTGGATCTCGTCGATCAGGGCCTCGTCCTTCTCCGCCCGGGTGGCGTAGATGCGGTCCGGCTCGTCCACCCGCACGCAGGGGGTGTTCGGCGGGATCACCGCGACCTCCAGCCCGAAGAACTCCCGCAACTGGTCGCCGACCAGCACGGCGGTGGCGGTCATGCCGCACACCTTCGGGTAGAGACCGATGAACGCCTGCACGGCGATGGTGCCCAGCACCTCACCCTCGGCGGTGGCGTCCAGGCCCTCCTTGGCCTCGACCGCCGCCTGCAACCCGTCCGGCCAGCGGCGGCGCTGGGCCACCCGGCCGCGCATCTCGTCGATCAGCTCCACGGAGCCGTCGCGGACGATGTAGTCGACATCGCGGTGCAGCAGGGCGTGCGCGTGCAACGCCACGTTGACCGCGGAGAGCTGCTCGACGTTCTCCTCGTCGTACAGGTCGATGCCGAGCTTGGCCTCGACGGCGGCCAGGCCGGCGGAGGTGAAGGCGACACTGCGGCCGTCCTCGGCCACCGTGTAGTGCTTGCCCTTGCGCAGGCCGCGCACCAGGGCGGCGGCGGCGTGCACCGGGTCCTGCTCGCCGGGGACCGAGCCGGCGAGGACCATCGGCACCCGGGCCTCGTCGATCAGGATCGAGTCCGCCTCGTCGACGATCGCGGTGCGCAGGGCCGGCTGGACCCGGTCGGCTACGTCGGTGACGAGCTGGTCACGCAGGAAGTCGAAACCGGCCTCGCTGACGGCCACATAGGTGACGTCACAGGCGTACGCGGCCCGCCGCTCCGCCGGGGTCGAGGCCTCGTTGACCCAGCCCACGGTGAGCCCGAGCAGGGTGTAGACCGGCTCCATCCACTGCGCGTCCCGGCGGGCCAGGTAGTCGTTGACCGTCAGCACGTGCACCGGGCCGTTGCCCAGCCGCACATGCCCGTAGGCGGCGATGGCCGCGGTCAGGGTCTTACCCTCACCGGTGGCCATCTCGGCGACCTTGCCGGACAGCAGCGACATCGCGCCGAGCAGCTGAACGTCGTACGGCCGCTGGTCGAGGCCGCGGCGGGCGGCCTCGCGCCCAAGGGCGCAGATCTCCTCGTAGGTCGAGGCCACCCCTGCCGCCTCGGTCAGCTCCGCGTCGTCGAAGGCCTGGACCTTCTCCTCGCGGGCCTCGATGGCCGGCAGCAGCTTCTCCAGCGGGGCCAGGTCGACCGTGGTCCCCGGGCGCTGGAGGAACCGGCGGAACCTGGTCTTCAACCGTTGCGACACACCCATGAGCGGCAACGGTACGCGACCGGAGGCCTCTTTCGCGCCCTCCCCGGCGCGCCTTGAGGTTACGCCCAGGTAGCCCGGCCGCCGCGTCGTCCGGACCGACCGCCTCGGCGACCCGGGGCGACCCCGGCTGACCAGGGCGAGGAGCAGGGCGCAGAGTCGGGCGTAAAGCAGCACCGCAATCAAAGCTTCACCGGCCGGGAACCTGCCTGGAGCAGGGCTGTGATCAAGCTAGAGACAGCGATCCGGTTAGCTAACACGGAGCACCGGGGAATCCCGGTGCTCCCGCGAAGGGGGTGCCTGTGCGGAACACCGAACCTCTGGTCTCGCCGGTTGTCGAGGCCTGGGCCACCTACCGGACCAGTTCCGCCGCGGACTGGCCGACTCGGCGGCTGCTGCGGGCCAAGGGGGGCAGCCGGGTCAGTGTGGTGTTGCCGGCCCGCAACGAGGAGGCCACCGTCGGGGCCATCGTGTCGACCATCCGCGAACATCTGGTGGACCGGGTGCCCCTGGTCGACGAGTTGATCGTGGTGGACTCCCGCTCGACCGACCGCACCGCCCAGGTGGCCCGGGCGGCCGGGGCGGAGGTGGTCAGCCAGGACGCGATGACCCACGGGCTGCCCCGGCTGACCGGCAAGGGCGACGCCCTGTGGGCCGGGCTGGCCGCCGCCGAGGGGGATGTGGTGGCCTTCATCGACGCCGACCTGCGGGAGTTCCGCCCTCACTTCGTCACCGGGCTGCTCGGCCCCCTGCTCACCGACCCCTCGGTGGACTTCGTGAAGGGGTTCTACCACCGGCCGCTGATCGGCCGGAACGCGGTGGAGGCCGACGGGGGTGGCCGGGTTACCGAGTTGATGGCCCGCCCCATGCTCAACCTGTTCTGGCCGGAACTGGCCGGTTTCGTGCAGCCCCTGGCCGGTGAGTACGCGGGCCGCCGCGAGGTGCTGGCCCGGGTGCCCTTCGTCTCCGGCTACGGTGTCGAGACCGCCATGCTGATCGACCTGCTCGAACTCGTCGGCCTGGACGCCCTGGCCCAGGTCGACCTGGGTGAACGCAAGCACCGGCACCAGGACACCGCCGCCCTGGGGCGGATGTCCGCCCAGATCATGCTGACGGTCTGGTCCCGGTTGCAGCGTCGGGGCTGGGCCAGCCCGGAGATGCTGCCCACGGCCGTGCTGACCCAGTTCCGCCGGGGTGGCTCCGAGGCGCTGCCGAACCTGGACCGGGAGATCGTCGTCAGTGACGTACGGGTCGAGGAACGGCCGCCCCTGGCCGAACTGCGCCACCGGTTGCCACGCCGGGTGGCCGCGGCGTGACCCGCCCCACATGACGGCCCACCCGGCCCGGGGAGGCCGTTTCGGTGGGCGGGACGCCGGGTAGTTGACAGCCCTGCGACACCGGCGGAACGAGGGCGGAGATGGCGAGCCGGATCACCTGCGACGTGGACGACGGGACACCTGTCACCGTCGTACGCCTCGCCGGCAGCCTGGATCTGACCACCACCCGCCAGGCCTTCGCGGCGCTGGACCGGTGTCTGGCCACCCAGCCCGACGCGCTCGTGGTGGACCTGACCGGGCTGACCGTGCACGACCCGTTGGCGGTGGCGGTGTTCACCGCGGCGGCGCGGCAGGCCGCGGGCTGGCCGGTGGTGCCGATGGTGATCTGCGCGCCGTACCCGGACCCGGCCGCCTCGCTGGCCGCCTCCCCGGCCTGCCGGGTGGTGCCGGTACGCCATGACTGCGACGAGGCGGCCCGGGTGGCGGGGGCCTCGGCGGTGCCGAGGGTGCGGCTGCGGCTGGAGCCGGTGGCGGCGGCCTGCCGACGCGCGCGGGAACTGGTCGCCGAGGCCTGCGCCCGGTGGGATCTGCCCGCGGCCGTCGAACCGGCCTCGATCGTGCTCAGCGAACTGGTCGGCAACGTGGTCCGGCATGCCGGCACCCCGATGCAGGTGACCTTGACCCTGCGTCGGCCCTGGCTGCACCTGACCGTGGTCGACGGCAGCCCCGAGACGGCCGAGCCCGGCCGTCCCGGTGAGCGCGACGAGGGTGGCCGGGGCCTGCTGCTGGTCCGTGAACTGGCCGCCCGGTGGGGTAGCGCACCGGCCGGCGACGGAAAGGCCGTCTGGGCAACACTACTGGCGAATTGACCGAATTCCCCCCTCTCGCCTGGTTACATGGTCGGCGGGTCGGGTAGTCACGCCCGTCCTTTGGCGTCGTCGACGGGGTGGAAGCATCATGCCCAAGCGGGTACCGACCGAGACCGGCCAGGACCGTGGGCCGGCCATCCTCGCACCGGCCCAGTTCGGCGGCTATCCCGGCGCCCTGAACAAGACCCTGCCGGGCGGCAAGCTGGTCCGGTTCCTGGTCACCACCGATCACAAACAGATCGGGCTGCTCTACCTGATGACCTCGTTCGGCTTCTTCCTGGTGGCCGGGATCGAGGCGATGCTGATCCGCGCGGAACTGGCCCGGCCGGGCATGCAGTTCCTCTCCCCCGAGCAGTACAACCAGCTGTTCACCTCGCACGGCGCGGTGATGCTGCTGCTGTTCGCCACCCCGGCGGCGTTCGGATTCGGCAACTACATCGTGCCGATCCAGATCGGCGCCCCGGACGTGTCGTTTCCCCGGCTGAACGCGCTGGCCTACTGGCTGTACCTGTTCGGCGGACTGATGGTCATCGGCGGATTCCTCACCCCCCAGGGGACGGCCGACTTCGGCTGGACCGCGTACACCCCGCTGAGCAGTGCCCAGCACTCCCCCGGGGTCGGCGCGAACATGTGGGTGGTCGGCCTGGTCGTCTCCGGGCTGGGCACCATCCTCGGCGCGGTCAACCTGATCACCACGATCCTGACCCTGCGGGCACCCGGCATGACCATGTTCCGGATGCCGATCTTCACCTGGAACATGCTGTTCACCAGCGTGCTGGTGATCCTGGTCTTCCCGCTGCTGGCCGCCGCGCTGCTGGCGTTGAGCGCCGACCGGCTGCTGGACGCGCAGGTCTACAACGCCGACACCGCCGGGCCGATGCTGTGGCAGCACCTGTTCTGGTTCTTCGGCCATCCCGAGGTCTACATCATCGCGTTGCCGTTCTTCGGCATCATCACCGAGATCATCCCGGTCTTCTCCCGCAAGCCGCTCTTCGGCTACACCGGCCTGGTGCTCGCCACCGCCGCGATCACCGTGTTGTCGATGACGGTGTGGGCACACCACATGTTCACCACCGGCCAGGTGCTGCTGCCGTTCTTCGCCATCCTCAGCTATCTGATCGCCGTACCGACCGGGGTCAAGTTCTTCAACTGGATCGGCACGATGTGGAAGGGGCAGATCACCTTCGAGACCCCGATGCTGTTCGCCATCGGCTTCCTGGTGACCTTTCTGCTGGGTGGACTCACCGGGGTGCTGCTGGCCAGCCCGCCGGCCGACTTCCACACCCACGACAGCTACTTCGTGGTGGCCCACTTCCACTACGTGCTGTTCGGCACGGTGGTGTTCGCCCTCTTCGGCGGCTTCTACTTCTGGTGGCCGAAGATGACCGGGCGGCTGCTCGACGAGCGGCTCGGCAAGCTGCACTTCTGGACCATGTTCATCGGTTTCCACGGCACCTTCCTGGTGCAGCACTGGCTGGGCAACGAGGGGATGCCCCGCCGGTACGCCGACTATCTGCCCACGGACGGTTTCACCACCCTGAACACGATCTCCAGCATCTTCTCCTTCGTCCTCGGCGCCTCCACCCTGTTCTTCATCTGGAACGCCTGGAAGTCGTGGCGGTTCGGCGCAGTGGTGACCGTGAACGACCCCTGGGGTTTCGGCAACTCGCTGGAGTGGGCCACCACCTGCCCACCACCGCTGCGCAACTTCGACCAGATGCCCCGGATCCGCTCCGAACGCCCGGCCTTCGACGCCAAGTACGGGCCCTACGTCTCCGATCTGGGTAGTGACCTGCCGCAACGGACCACCCGCCCACCCCAGGAGCTGCACGACGAGATGCACTGGGAGAAGCACCGGCCCGAGTCGCCCAGCGCCGAGGGGGCGCACGGCGCCCAGGAGGCCACCGCCTACCACCCCGATCCCCGCTCCGGAGCCCGACCGGTCGAGGTGCCGGAACCGGACGAGGTGCTCCGGCCCCGCTTCGAGGAGACCGACGAACCGGAGGACAACCCCCTGGGCGCCGATCGCGGTCCACAGTCCTCCGAACGGTGGCGGCATCCGCGCGGCCACGGCGACACCCCGGACAACTGAGCGGGAGTACGCGCGTCAGCAGGGCGGCACCGGTCGGTGCCGCCCTGCTGACCGTCCGTCTCCGCCGGTCCGGGCGTCAGCGGGCCCGTACCGAGGCGGGACGGTTGGCCGTCGCCGACTCGGTCTCGGCGGTCCCGTTCTGCCAGGGTGGCGGGGTGTCCGCAAGCATCGCCTGACGCAGCCAGGTCAGGGCCCGCGACAGCAGCCGCGACACGTGCATCTGGGAGATGCCGAACCGGGCGGCGATCTCCGCCTGAGTCTGGTTGCCGTAGAACCGCATGGCCAGGATCCGCCGCTCCCGCCAGGGCAGGCGGTGCAGCAGCCCGCTGACGGTCACCCGGTCGTCGACCGACTCCAGCGCGATGTCCGACTCGCCCACCAGGTCACCGAACTCGGCCGAACTCTCCCCACCCACCGGCGCGTTCAGCGAGGCCGGGCTGTACCCGGCGGCCGACTCCAGGGCGGCGAGGATCTCCTCCTCCGGGGTCTCCAGCCGTTTCGACAACTCGGCCACCGTCGGGGCCCGGGACAGCTCACTGGTCAGGGCCGCCGTAGCCTGCCCCACCTCCAGGATCAGGTCCCGCAGCCGACGGGGCACATGCACACCCCAGGTGCGGTCCCGGAAATGCCGCTTGATCTCACCCACGATGGTGATCGCCGCGTAGGCGGTGAACGAGCCCCGTTCCGGGTCGTACCGGTCAACGGCGTTGACCAGACCCAACCGGGCCACCTGCTCCAGATCCTCCAGGGGCTCCCCACGCCCCCGGTACCGGCGCGCCAGACGTCCGGCGAAGGGCATCGCGAAGCGCACCAGGTCGTCGCGCGCCTCGTGGCGACGTTCCGGGGGCAACCCCTCGATCCGTGCCGCGTACGCCAGCGCCGCCGCGTCGAGGTCCTCCAGGCCCCGATCGGTGGATGGTGGTGTGGTCGTGGTGGTCTGTCCGAACATCCGCGCCTCCCTCAGGAAGGACCCCGCCCGGATTCGGCCGGCACCGCACCCGGGCGTGGACACGCACGGGCCGGTGGACTGGGTTACATGACTGGGATGCGAGCGGGCGACGGCCCTCTGCCACGCCAAGTGATCAGCCTGTCGCAGCCGGCGGTGTTCCCGCTCCGTAGGTACTCAATCACGGGAGCGCGGGTTCGCGAGGATGTTTCGCCAGGTCAGCGAACCCGTAGGCCGTGCGCGGCGCTGCCGGCCCGCAGCGCGGCCAGGGCGTCTGCCACCTCGATGCGGGGCGGGGTGGGCAGGTCGTACGGCTGGGCGCGGAGCACCTCGGTGGCCCGGCGGGTGGGTACCGAGGTGACCGGGTAGCCGCGGGCAGCCGTTCGGTCCAGGGCCCGACGACGGCGGCCGAAGCCGGCGACGGCCAGCCACTGCGGCAGCCCGGCCAGGGCCGGGGACCGCACCCCGGGCGGCTCCGGCAGGACGTCCACCGAGGTGAAGGGCTCGCTGCCGGCCAGCCACCATTCGGCCTGTTCGACACAGCGCCGGGTGGCGTTCTCGCACCAGTACGGCACCATGCCGGCGCGGACCACCTGCCAGGGGTCCAGCAGCCGGCCGCACTCGACCACCAGACGGTTGCCGGTCTTGCCGGCGGCCCGCAGCCAGCGGCGGTACAGGTCGGCGGTGGCCGCACTCAAGGCCGCGGGACTGGGGACGACGATCTGGTGCAGGGGATGTCCCTCGCGCCCGGCCCAGCCGGCGACACTGCTGTCGAAACCGGCCTCCACCCCGTGCTCGGCGCCCTCGGGCGGAGTGGAGATCTCCGGCGGCTCCCACTGCGCCCCGTCGCCCCCGGCGGACCGCAGCACCTGACGAAGGGTGTGACTGTCAGGGTGGAAGTCCACCGGGTCCAGCCCGCTGGCCGGGCAGCCCACCTGGAAGCTGTGCCCCTCGGCGGCCTCGAAGACCGGCCAGGTCCGGGCGTCGCGCAGCACCACCACCGGGGCCCCCGGTTCCAGCCGCTGCGCCAGAAAGCGCCGGTAGGCCTGCGGCAGACTCAGCCACCGGGCGGTCAGCGCCACCGTGGCCGAGGCCAGCGCGCCCCGGCTGGCCGGGCAGTGCACCTGCCGCAGGTGCAGGTCGGGGTTGCCGGCGAGCATCCGTCCGGCCAGGGCGGCGCCGTGGTCCAGGGCGGCCCGGGGGCGGTCCACGGAGCCCTTGGGCCAGTGCGCGACCATCTCGAACCCCGCCGGCAGCCAGGGCACCCCCAGGGCCACCGCCAGGTGGGCGGCGGCGCCGTGCGGCGAGCCCAGCAGCACCCCGGGGTAGCGGCCGGCCGGATACTGACCGACGAACCACTCCGCGACCCGGGCCGCGTCCACCTCGGCGGCCTGCCCGGCGGTCAGGGCCACCCGACCGGCGGAGCGTACGGCCACCGCCCGGCGGACCGGATCAGGAGTGCCGACGAACCGGGACATCGGTCCCACCTGGCCGAGATCGGCGCAGTCCTCCCCGCGCAGTCCCCGGGCGATGGCCGCGACCAGGACCCGGGCGGTACTGCCCATCGCCACCACCCGGTCACCGGCCAACCCGGCACCCGCCGCGATGACCTCCCGCCGCACCTTGCGCACCGGCCCCACCCTGCCCCGTTCGCTCACGCGCCCCGGCTTCCCGCCCGGATGCGGGTTAAACAGGGCATCACCCCACCCATCGGCATCAACCATCGGATCTTGACCGTTCCCGACACCACCCCACACCCCCACGCGGCGACACCCTCACGCGGCGATCATGCGCTTCCTGCCCCGACAAAGGGCGCAAACAGTGCATAAAGGCGACACAAAGTGCAAGATCGAGGGGCGAAGGGGGCGGGCGGGGCGACGAGGGCGGGGGGTGGGGTGGGTCAGGGGTGGGGGGTTGGGGGGACGTCGAGGACGGAGGGGCGGTCGGCGGTCAAGGCTTGGGTGACGGCGGGGCCTAGCAGGGGCGGGCGGGTGACGCGTACGCCGTGCAGGCCCAGCAGGCGGGCCCAGCCGGCGTAGGGGACCTCGTCGGCCGGGTGACTGGCCCGGGTGTGCAGCACCAGCACGACCAGCCGGGGATCGGGCCACCTCGGCCAGCCCTGGGCGATGGTGACCAGCTCGGTGAACCCCTGTGCGCGCATCCCGTCGTCGGTGACCAGGGCGAACACCGGCCGGTCCGGGTCGGCCAGTTTGGCGGCCACGGCACAGGACAGCGCCGCCCCGGGGGCCTCGTGGGCGGCGCAGGCCAGGACCGTGGCGTCGGGCGGCAGTCGGCCGGTGTGGCGGATCAGGTCGGGTTCCCCGTCCACCGTCACCGTGGCCGCCGGGGGTAACCGGGCGGAGAGTTCCTCGACGACCGCCCCGGCCGGGTCGGCGGGGGTGGGCCGCGGGCCGCCCAGGGCACCGGGCAGCACCAGGCAGACCGGTCCCCGGCCGGCCAGGGCCGCGCGTACCGCCTCGTCCACCCGGGCCGGTGCCCGTCGCGGATCCTCGACATGCCACACCTGTCGGCACAGCCCGGCGACCATCTGGTCGACCCGGACGGGGTCCTCCCCACCGATGATGGCCACCACCGGTGGGGTGTCCCGCCGGGCCGCGTCCAGGCCGCCGAGCAGCCCGTACGCGGCCGGTCCGGCCGGACTCAGGCAGATGCCGACCCCGCCGGTGAGCCGGGCGTGCGCGATGGCCATGGCGGCCGCGTTCCCGCCGTGTCGTACGGGCACCAGCTCCGGTTCACCGCCGGCCGCGTGCAACGCCTCGACCAGTTCCGCGACCGGCTCCCCGGGGATGCCGAACACCCGTGGTACCCGCCAGGCCGCCAGCCGTGCGACGACCGTGTCCGACAGCCGTGGATCAGGCACCGCCCCGTCCCGGAGTGGCGGGGTCTACGTACCGCAGCACCGCACCCACTCCGTCCGCCAGTTCCGGCGCCTCGTCGGGGCCGAGGACGGTCAGTTCCGCGTCCGTGCCCACCAGGGCGCGGACCAGGGCCGCGTCGGCGCGTACCCGCTCGGGGTCCCCGACCCCGGGAAGCTGATCCGGCTCGGTGGCGATGTCGGTGGCGGCCGGGCCGATCCACAGCTCACCGTCGGCGGAGGCGTCGTCCACGATCAGCATGGTGTCGACCTGGTTACGCTGCAGGGCGGCCACCACGGCGTCGAGCCCGGCGCCGACATCCTCCTGCATGCCGAAGCGGTCCAGGGCCGCGCTGATCCGCTGGTCGGCGACCTCGGCGACGGTCTGCACGGTGATGTCGTCCAGCAGGGTCTGGTCGGCGCCCCCGGCCCGGGAGCCGGCATCGGTGCGTACCACCAGGTCCTGCCAGCGCTGCGGCATCTGTGCGGCGATCACGCCGGTGGCGCGGATGTCCCCGGCGACCACGACCACCTCGGCGCCGACCCGTTCGGCCAGCTCCACGGTGGCGGCGGTGACATCTCCGGCGTTGTGGTGCCACGCCTCCATGGCGGCGCGCTGGTAGCGCGACTGTGACCAGCCGCCGGGCTGGACCCGGCGCAACTGGAAGTCCTCCCGGCCGACGACCTGGGCCCGACGCGGCACCCCACCGGCGCTCACCGACATCGCGTCGGCCCCGGTGCGGTCGGCCAGCACCCGAACCCAGGCCACCTGCTCGCCGCGTTGGGCCAGCAGCGGCATGACGTGCGGCAGCGCCGAGTAGGCGGCCAGGTCACGACGCGGCGGGGCGGACAGGTACTCGGAGAGCACCACCCGGCCCCGGGTGCCGAAGACGGCCAGGCCGTAGTCGCCGGGCATGGGATCGTGACCCCGGATCACCCGGTCGATGGCGGCGATCGTCGGCTCGTCGGCACCCTGCTCGGCCAGTCGCCGTTGCAGGTCACGCCAGCGCAGATCCAGTGCCGCGTGGGCGTCCTCGGTGTCCAGGGAGGCGTCCAGGTAGACCGAGCACCACGGACCAGGACGGTCGTAGAGCGGGCGCAGAAAAGACAACTGCATGCTCGACCCCTTTCCAGCTCGGCCCCGCGCTTACCCGCCCCACCCGGCTTGTCACCTCCTCGACGCCGGGTGACCGACCGCATGACCCATCACATGACCGAATTTCATTCATGTTGATCAATCGTGTGGATCGATACGATCTGTGCACAGTCGCGGACTCAGGGTGGTGGGAAAATGGACACGACATCGTATTCCCGGCGCAGCCTGCACCCCAGCGGCCGCATCCTCACCGCCCGGGTGGTCCGCCTGATGGAGGGCTATCCCCGACAGGTACGGGTGAAGCAGCCCGCGCTGGTCCTGGTGCTGGCGGCGGCCGGGGTGGTCGGCCTGCTGGCCAAGCTGGTCCGCGCCGCCCTGTCCGCCGGCTCGGGCAGCGGTCGACGCAAGTTCAAGGACCTGAAGAAGGGCCCGGAATACCTGGTCACCCCGATCCGGCTGCGCGACGACAACGGCCGGTTGTACGAGGTGGAGTTGCACGGGCATCTGCCGCAGAGCGCCCTGCACTCGGCCGACCTCGTCCAGTTGACCCTGCGCGACCAGGGGGACCCCGACCTGGCGCCGAAGATCGAGCGGATCGTCAACCTGACCACCGGACAGTTGCTGCGCCCGCGTACGGCCACCATGTGGTCGCATCTCGGGCCCCCGCTGCTGTTGCAGGCCACCCTTGGGGTGCTGCTGATCGCCGGGCTGGGTGCCTGCACCGCCCTGACCTGAGGGTGCCGCAGCCGGTGACGCTGAGGTGCCGCCGCGTCCGCGGCGGCCAGGTCAGCCGACCGGGGCGGGTTCGCGTACCGGTTCGGTGCTCCCCAGCAGGCCGCGCCGACGGGCCCAGCGCTCGAAGGCGATGGTGGCGAACGGGGGTACCGCGCAGATCAGCGCGACCACCGCGGTCGTCATGCGCCAGCCCCGCAGCCGGGCCACCGCGAGCACCAGCACCCCGTAGATCACGAACAGGGCGCCGTGCACCGGACCGAAGATCTGCACCCCCAGTTCGTTGCCGGGCGGGCCGTACTTGACCGCCATTCCGGCCAACAGGCCGGCCCAGGAGATCGCCTCCGCGATCGCCGCCATCACGAACAACCGGGTCACCTTGTCGCGCACGAGGGCCATGGTAGTGCCGCTGCCGCGCCGGCCCGCGACGCCGGGTCGGGCAGCAAGGCCGGACATCCGTGCACCGGATGGTGGACAACCGGACGTCCGGACTTTTCCCGGAGTGCATGGACATGCGACGTTGGGGGTACCAGTGGTGACAAGGTGGTGACCATGGGCGAGGAAGTCGGCGTACAGACCTTCAGCCGTCAGGATCGGGCTCGCTACCGGGACAAGGTTCGTCGCTGCCTCGACGTCTTCGCCGAGATGCTGCGCGAGTCCCGCTTCGACATCGACCGGCCGATGACCGGGCTGGAGATCGAACTCAACCTGCTCGACGAGGACTCGATGCCGGCGATGCGCAACGCCGACGTGCTGCGGGCGATCGCCGATCCGAGCTTCCAGACCGAGCTGGGCCAGTTCAACATCGAGATCAACGTGACCCCCCGGCGCCTGGCCGGTACCGGCACGGTCGAGTTCGAGCAGCACCTGCGGGACACCCTCAACGCCGCCGACCAGCGGGCCCGTACGGTCGGGGCCCACCTGGTGATGATCGGCATCCTGCCGACCGTGCTGCCGGAGCACCTGACCGCGGCCACCCTGTCGGCCAATCCCCGGTACGCCCTGCTCAACGAGCAGATCTTCGCGGCGCGGGGTGAGGATCTGCGGATCGCCATCAACGGGGTGGAGCGGCTGGCGGTCACCGCGGACACCATCACCCCGGAGGCGGCCTGCACCAGCACCCAGTTCCACGTGCAGGTGGGCCCCAACCAGTTCGCCGACTACTGGAACGCCGCCCAGGCCATCGCCGGGGTACAGGTGGCCCTCGGCGCCAACTCGCCACTGTTCTTCGGGCGGGAGTTGTGGCGCGAGACCCGCATCCCGCTGTTCCAGCAGGCCACGGACACCCGCGCCGAGGAGATCAAGACCCAGGGCGTACGACCCCGGGTGTGGTTCGGCGAACGGTGGATCACCTCCGTGTTCGACCTGTTCGAGGAGAACGTGCGCTATTTCCCGGCCCTGCTGCCGGTCTGCGAGGAGGAGGATCCCGCGGCGACCCTGGCCGCCGGTGGGGTGCCCACCCTCGGTGAACTGCGACTGCACAACGGCACGGTCTACCGGTGGAACCGGCCGGTCTACGACGTGTTCCGGGGTCGCCCGCACCTGCGGGTGGAGAACCGGGTCCTGCCCGCCGGGCCGACCGTGCTGGACACGGTGGCCAACGGGGCCTTCTACTTCGGACTGATCCGGGCCCTGGCCGAGGCCGACCGGCCCCTGTGGTCCCAGATGTCGTTCAGTGCGGCCGAGGAGAACTTCCACACCTGTGCCCGGCACGGCATCGACGCGCACGTCTTCTGGCCCGGCCTGGGTTACCTGCCGGTCACCGAGTTGGTGCTGCGGCGCCTGCTGCCGTTGGCCCAGTACGGCCTGGACCGGTGGGGACTCGATCCGGACGAGCGGGACCGCCTGCTGAGCATCATCGAGCAACGGTGCCTGACCGGACGCAACGGCGCGACCTGGCAGATCGCCACCCTGCACCGCCTGGAGTCCACCGACCACCTGGACCGCCCGACAGCCCTACGCGAGATGGTCCGCCACTACGTGGACCTGATGCACAGCAACCGCCCAGTACACGAATGGCCCATCCCCTAACCACCCCCGCCCCCGCCCCCGCCCCCGCCCCCGCCCCCGCCCTCCGCGTTGATCATGAGGTTGGCGGCAGTTCAGAGATCAACGACTGCCGCTAACCTCATGATCAACGCGGAGGGAGGGGGGCGCGGAGGGTGGGGAGGGGGGTGGGTCAGGGCAGGGCGGTCAGGGTTAGTTCGGTGGCTCGGGCTAGGAGGGCGTCCTGGGGCTGGGCGTCCTCCGTGTGGCGGGTGGAGAGGAGGGCCAGCACGATTGGGTCGCGGCCGGGGGGCCAGATCACGGCGATGTCGTTGCGGGTGCCGTAGCCGCCGGAGCCGGTCTTGTCGCCGACCACCCAGCCGTCCGGGGTACCGGCTCGGATCACCTTGTCACCGGTGGTGTTGCGCTTGAGCAGGTCGACCAGCACCTCCCGGTCCTCGGTGGAGAGGGCGTCGCCGACCGCGTACGCCCGCAGGGAGGTGGCCAGCGCGCGGGGGGTGCTGGTGTCGCGGACATCGCCCGGGGCGGCCTCGTTGAGGGCGGTCTCGATCCGCGCCGGCTCGGTGACCTCGTCGCCGATGTCACGCAGCGCCCGCTTGAAGCCGGCCGGACCACCCAGCCGGTCGAGAAGCAGGTTGCCGGCGGTGTTGTCGCTGTAGCGCACCGCCGCATCGGCGATCGCCCGCAGGGTCATGCCGGTAGCCACGTGCTGCTCGGTGATCGGCGAGTAGGTGACCAGGTCGTCGCGGGAGTAGCGGACGATCTGGTCCAACTCCTCCGTGGTGGTCGCCTTCAGCACCGCGGCGGCGGCCAGGGCCTTGAAGGTCGAGGCGTACGCGAAACGCTCGTCGGCCCGGTGCTCGACGGTGCGCCCGGTGCCGGTGTCCACGGCGTACACCCCCAGGCGGGCGTCGAACTCCCGCTCCAGCGGGCCGAAGTCGACCGCTACCGGCCCGGCCGACGGGGTCGCCGACGGAGTGCCTGACGGGGTGGTCGGCGACGCGGGCCCGGTCGGGGTGTCGGACGAGCAGCCGGTGAGCAGCCCGGCCGTCAGAACGGCCGCGAGCACACCGGTACGGGCACTGCGGGTGGTGCTGAGCACAATCGCATCCTTCCAGCTAGCCGGTGATGACGAACCGGTCAGTTCATCACCTTGGCTATGAAGCCTGCCAAATTGGTCGTGGTGCGGGCAATCTTCTCCTCCAGGCTGATCGTCTCCGGCAGCCGGGCCCCGGCCCCGCCGTCCTTCCTGCCCCGCAGGTAGAGCGAGCAGGACAGGTCACTGCACAGGTAGGTGCCCACCGAGCTGCCGTCCCGGCCGGCTCGACCGGCTTTGGGGGCGACCAGCAGGCTGACCCCGGCCTCCGGGGAAGTCAGGCAGATCGCGCACATGTTGCGGCTGCCTCGCCCGGCGGAGGCGCTCGGGCTGCGCAGGACCAACGCCGTCGGGCGGCCCGCCTGCTCGGTGACCAGATAGGCGCGGTCCTCCGCCTTCGGGTCGCGCCAGCCCAGGTAATCCAGGTCGGCCCAGGGCCGGGTGGCCAGGTCGCGCGGCACGAACAGGCGCTTAGCCTCCCCCTTGCTGCAGTTGACGAAGGCGGCACGGATCTCTGACTCGGTCAGTGCTTCCATAAGGCCAAGGTATTGTTCCTAAAGACTTTAGGCAAAACCTTTAAAGGTGTCATGGAACACGGACCTCGGAGGGAACATGGCACGGCTGGGACTGACTCCGCAGCGGCTCGCGGCCGAAGGTGCGGAACTGGCCGACGAGGTCGGCTTCGACCGGGTGACGGCCTCGGCACTGGCGCAGCGATTCGGCGTCAAGGTGGCGAGCCTCTACTCGCACATCCGCAGCACCCAGGACCTCAAGGTACGCATCGCGCTGCTCGCGCTGGACGAGTTGGCCGACCGGGCGGCCGAGGCCGTCGCCGGCCGGGCTGGCAAGGACGCCCTGGTCGCCCTCGGTGACGTCTACCGCGACTACGCCCGCGAACACCCCGGCCGGTACGCCGCCAGCCGACTGCGGCTCGACCCGCAGACGGCGGCGGCAAGCGCCGGCCCCCGGCACGCCCAGTTGGCCCGCGCGGTCCTGCGCTGCTACGAACTGGGCGAGCCGGAGCAGACCCACGCGGTACGCCTGCTCGGCAGCGTGTTCCACGGTTTCGCCAGCCTGGAACTCGCCGGCGCGTTCAGCCACAGCCTCCCGGACAGCGAGCAGTCGTGGTCGTGGGCCCTGGACTCCCTCGACGCGCTGCTGTCGGCCCGGTCGACCTGCGGCTGCCCCTGACTCAGCTCCGGGCGATCACCTCGTTGGTGGCGAGGCTCGTGGTGCGCTGTTCGATGAGGGTACGCAGGCGCTGCGCATCGCCGGTGGCGACCGAAGCGTCGTACCCGTCCACGGTGGCCAGCACCCCGCTGATCGCGTCCACCGCGGCCAGCGCCGCACCGTCGCGGTAGACCCGCTGATAGAGGTCGCGGTACGCGTCCTCGTACAACTGGGTGAACTTCTCGCTGGCCAGGAAGCGCTCCTTGAGCCGGTGACCACCGCCACCCGGGCCACCGATGCCACCAGGGCCGCCCACGCCATCAGCGCGGGGGCCCTCAGCGCCACCGGGGTCACCAGCGCTGGGATCACCAGCGCCGGGGCCTGCGTTGCCCCGAGCGCCGAACCGACCCTCGTCGTGCGGCCCCTGGTCGGCGCTGCCGCTGAACGCCAGGTTGTAGTCCCAGCCGATCACCGTGAACCGTTTCGCCCCCAGGCCGTACCAGAGGTAGTAGTTGCGGCCGGGACCGGCCATGTCGTCGGAGTTGAGCAGCAGGTTCTGCCAGGCGAGGTACCGGGCGAAGGAGGTCACGTCGAGCCGGTCGGCGAGCTGCTCGTCGAACTCGGCGTCGCCGACCGTGTCCACCCACTTGATCAGGTCGATGACCGGTTGCAGGTCCTGGCTGCCCTTCATGGTGATCTGCTTGAAGTCGTCGGCGTACGCGGTCTGGTCGTCGCCCTGGTCGGTGAACCGACTGGTGGCCAACGCCTTGTAGAGCACCCCCGCGCTGTCGAAGTCCTCGGCGAAATGCTCGTCGGGATGTTCCACGATCAGTCGGGCGGTGGTCGGCCGGTCGTTGACGGTGAAGCTGGTGTAGGCGTACTCCTGGGTCACCTCGCCCGCAGCGGTGAGCAGGTTGAGGGTGACCGCCTCGTTGAGCACGGAGGTGCCGCCGCCCATCCCGCCGACGCGCAGGCTGATCTCCCGGTGGCCCTGATACCGGCGACCGTCCACGTACTCGTCGAAGCGGATCAACCAGGGCAAGGTCTCCGGCTCCTCAGCCCGCAACGACGTCCGGGAAAACCCGCCCGGCATCGCGGCACCGCCCGGCCCAGCCTGACCGCCAGGCCCAGCCTCACCATCGGGCGCTGTCTGGCCACCGGGCGCTGTCTGACCATCAGTCGCGGTCTGCCCGCCCGGCCCGAACTCACCACCCGGCCCGAACTGACCACCCGGCCCGAACTGACCGCCGGGTCTGCCGGGGCCGCGCGGGCCGTCCTGGCCGCCGGGCCGGCGTTGACCATCCGGTCCGCCCGGGGCCACCCGGCCCTCGGGGCCTTCCGGGCCGCCGCCGCGTTGCGGGGTCTGGCCGTTGCGGGTCAGGCCGCGCAGGGTCGAGTTGCCCTTGAGGCGGATGCCGACGCTGGGGATGGTGGTGCCGTCGATGACCAGGTCGGCCTCCAGGTACGCCTTCTCCCCCTCGTCGTAGAAGGCGTCCAGCATCCGTTCGTAGTCGGCGTCGCGGAAGACCAGCTCGATGCGGTGGGCCACCGTCTCGTCGAAGAGGTCGACCGTGCCGGCGATGTTCTGGGTGACCAGGTCGCCGGTGCTGGTGCTGGTGCTGGTGCTGGTCACGTACGGGCGGATCGGCACCGAGCTGAGGGTCACGGTGAGCACCAGCGCAAACGCGAGGCAGCCCGCCAGGAACTTCCAGTAGTGCCGAATCCGGATCGGGATGCGGTGCCGCCAGCGCATCACAGGTCCGTCTGGTCGTAGCCGGTCAGGACGGTGACCCGCTGGCCGCCGGTCCGCTCGGCCAGCGCGTTGATCAGTTCGGCGGGCTCGGTGCCCTTCTTCAACCGCACCGTGTACATGATCTCGGTCAATGCGCCGCCCCGGATGGTCTCCATGCTGACCAGCTCGAACTCGCTGGTGAAGCGGATCAGCACGTCCTGGATGTGGTCGGTGTGGCTGCCGGGCGGCACCTGCACCTTGACCACCTGGCGTTGGACGTTCGAGGCGAACCAGTTGAAGCGGTACATCAGCACGATGATCAGGCTGATCGTCACGGCGGCGACCACCGCCAGCAGGTAGAACCGGGTGCCGCAGGCCATGCCCACGCCCATCACCAGGAAGATGAACCCGACGTCACGGGTCTCCTTGATGGCGTTGCGGAACCGCACCACCGACAGCGCGCCCACCAGGGCGAAGGCGCGGGCGATGTTGGAGCCGACGACAAGCATGATCAGCGAGATGAGCATGCCCAGGATGACCAGCGTCTGCACGTACGACTGGCTGTACGACACGTTGCGGTGGGTGAACCGGTAGACCCACCCGATCATGGCGCTGAGCAGGAACGACAGCGACAGGGCCAGGGCGATGTCGCCGACACTGAAGGTGCCGGACAGATCCTGGAACTCGAACGGCATGGGGTTCAGACCTCACTTTTCACGGGGCTGCCGGCGGTAGCCCCGTCGGCGTCGTCGGGAACGTGGAAGAGGGAGCGGGGGGCGTGACCGAACGCCTCGACGCTCTGGCAGTACTTCGACATGCGGACGATGGACAGGTTCGTCCGGGCGGCCAGGTCGGTCAGCCAGTACGGCACCCGCTCGTTGGCCTTGATCTCCAGCACGGAGTATTTCGGCGGCACGATGAGCCGGTTCTCGGCGTCCGCGCCGAGGTGGAAGTCGCGGTCCCGGCCGCGTACCCGGTGGTCGAGGGTGACCCGCAGGCCGAGGTCGGAGTCCCGGCCGACGAACGCCTCCCGCTGGTAGCCGGTCATCGCCACCGGGCGCAGGTCCAGGCCGCAGAGCAGCTCCAGCACCTCGTCGAGGAAGGGCCGCTGCTCCGGGACATGCTCGATCAACTGCCGCCGGTCGCACAGGTCACGGGCCAGGTGGTACGGCAACGCCACCCGCCGTTTCTGGGTGACCCGGTTGACCCGCTGCTTGATCTCGACGTGCACGATGCTGTCGTCGGTGACCGTGGACGCCTCGCCGTAGTGCCGCACCCGCAGCTTGCGGCGGAACTTCAGCCCCTCGATCTTCTCCCAGTAGAAGCGCAGCCCGGCGGTGTCGTAGTAGACGCTCCACACGCCGTACCCGGTGTCGCCGCCGTGGCTGTCCCGGTCCATCCGGGCGGCGAACCGCTCGCGCAACGCCGGGACGTCGCCGGTCGGCACCAGATACTTGATCTCGTACCGGTTGAAGGCGTGCAACCTGCTCGGTGCCCGCAGCGCATGGCCGCCCCGGTCGTCACCGGTCTCCGGTCCACCATCGGGGGTGGACGGTGCGCGGGCTGGCGGCGGTTCTTGGGCGGAAGAGGGAGCCCGACGGAGCCACGAGCGCATGCAGGTGAGCCGATCTCTGCGGGGACAGGGACCAGCACATCCAACCGGGCGAGGCTATGAATCAGCTTTGCGTTCCGGGTGAACCAGCGGTGAACCCCCGCTGCCGCCGGGCCCTCGCGGCCAAACACCGCCCGCCAACAACTCCCATGTAAAGCTTTCTAGACATGGTGTCAAGAACGCCTTACTCTGAGGATGTCAAAGATTCTTTACCTCGGGAGGCCGTCATGACGCACGAGGAGAAACGCGCCTGGATCATGCTGGTGGTCAGCGTGATCGCGTACGGCGGTTATGTAGCGGTCGTGCTGGGTCGACAGGACGGCGGGTCGCTCACCGCGGTGCCCTACGTCGGCGCGCTGCTCTGGACGGTCTTCGGCGCCATGGTCGCGAGCATCCTGGCCGAGATCGTGATGGGCATGGCCAACCCGCGGGCCTCCCGGGTCAAAGACGTCCGCGACCGGGAGATCGGACGCCTCGGCGACCACGTCGGCCAGGCGTTCGTGATCATCGGCGCGGTGTCGGCGATGCTGATGGCGATGGCCGAGTGGCACTGGTTCTGGATCGCCAACGTCATCTACCTCTGCTTCGTCCTGTCGGCCGTGATCGGCTCCCTGGCGAAGGTGATCGTCTACCGCACGGGTGTCCCGCAGTGGTGAAACCGACACGCGTCACCAACAACATCCGGGCGTTGCGCTTCGCCCAGGACGAGATGACCCAGGCCGATCTCGCCGAGCGGATCGGGGTGACCCGGCAGACCGTGATCGCCATCGAGCAGGGGCGCTACTCCCCCTCCCTGGAGATGGCCTTCCGGATCGCCCGGGTGTTCGGCGTACGGCTCGACGACGTGTTCCAGTACCCCGACTCCGAGGAGGTGGCACCGTGAGGGCCATCGTTCAGGACAGCTACGGCCCGCCCGACGTACTGCGGCTGGGTGAGGTCGACCGGCCCTCCGTCGGCGACGACGAGGTGCTCGTGCAGGTACGCGCGGCAGCGGTGGATCCCGGCGTATGGGTCCTCATGGTCGGTCAGCCGTACCTGGTGCGCCTGGCCAGCGGGGTGCGCCGGCCCGGCGGTACGCGGACGGGACCTGGCCGGGGTGGTGGCCGAGGTCGGTGCCCGGGTGACCCGGTTCCGGCCGGGCGACGAGGTGTTCGGCACCTGCCTGCGCGGGTCGTACGCCGAATTCACCAGCACCTCGGCGCGGCGGTTGGCCCACAAGCCGGCGAACCTGTCCTTCGCCCAGGCCGCCGCGGTCCCGGTCTCCGGGTTGACGGCGCTGCGCGCCGTACGCGACAGCGGCACAGTGCGTCCGGGGCAGCGGGTCATGGTGATCGGGGCCTCCGGCGGCGTCGGATCACAGGCGGTGCAGATCGCCAAGGCGTACGGTGCCACCGTCACCGGGGTCTGCGCCCCCGCCAAGGCCGACTTCGTCCGCTCCCTCGGCGCCGACGACGTGCTCGACTACACCCGCGAGGAGATCGACCGGGACGGCCCGGTGTACGACGTGGTCATCGACACCGGCGGCGACCGCTCGCTGTCGTTGATGCGCCGCGCGCTCACCCCGCGCGGGACGTTGGCGCTGGTGGGCGGCACGTACACCCGGGGTGGGCTGCTCGGCGGGTACGGCCGGCAGATGTTCGGCGCACCGCTGCTGTCCCTGTTCATCAGCCATCGACTGCGCAACGTCAGTGCGATGGAGCGCAGTGAGGACCTGGAGGAGTTGCGCGACCTGATCGCCTCGGGCGCCCTGACCCCGCCGGTCGACCGCTGCTATCCGCTGGCCGAGGCGGCCGACGCCCTCCGCCACCTCCGCACCGGACACCCGGCGGGCAAGATCGTGGTCACCATCTGACGGTCTCGTTCACCGGCGACTGCACCGGCCAGCCGCTACAGGGCTGGCCGGTGGCGAGTCGGTCCCGGCAGGGACGGTCAGTCGACGCCGAACTCCATGGCGGCGCGGTCGAGGGCCTCGTCCTCCGCCGGGGCTACGCCCCGGGAGGCGATGGCCTCCGCGCCACCCTGCGGCATCGCGCCGATCAGCCCGGTCGAGGCCGCCTGGGCGGCGCCGACCATCCGCTGCGGGGAGCCGCCGCCGACCATGCCGAGGTTCGCGTACTGCTCCAGCTTGGCCCGCGAGTCGGCGATGTCCAGGTTGCGCATGGTGAGCTGGCCGATGCGGTCGGAGGGGCCGAAGGCGGAGTCCTCCGTACGCTCCATCGACAGCTTGTCCGGGTGGTAGCTGAAGGCCGGGCCGGTGGTGTCCAGGATCGAATAGTCCTCGCCCCGGCGCAGCCGCAGCGTCACCTCCCCGGTGACCGCCGTGCCCACCCAGCGCTGCAACGACTCGCGCAGCATCAGCGCCTGGGGGTCCAGCCAGCGGCCCTCGTACATCAGCCGGCCCAGGCGGCGACCCTCGTTGTGGTAGTTGGCCAGGGTGTCCTCGTTGTGGATGGCGTTGACCAGCCGCTCGTACGCGGCGTGCAGCAGCGCCATGCCGGGGGCCTCGTAGATGCCCCGGCTCTTGGCCTCGATGATCCGGTTCTCGATCTGGTCGGACATGCCCAGCCCGTGCCGACCGCCGATGGCGTTGGCCTCCAGCACCAGGTCGACCGCGCTGGCGAACTCCTTGCCGTTGATGGTCACCGGGCGGCCCTGGTCGAAGCCGATGGTGACGTCCTCGGTGGGGATCTCCACCGACAGGTCCCAGAACCGGACCCCCATGATCGGGTTGACCGTCTCGATGCCGGTGTCCAGGTGTTCCAGGGTCTTCGCCTCATGGGTGGCACCCCAGATGTTGGCGTCGGTGGAGTACGCCTTCTCGGTGCTGTCCCGGTACGGCAGGCCGCGTTCCTGCAGCCACTCCGACATCTCCCTGCGCCCGCCCAGCTCGGTGACGAAGCTGGTGTCCAGCCACGGCTTGTAGATCCGCAGCTGTGGGTTGGCCAGCAGGCCGTAGCGGTAGAACCGCTCGATGTCGTTGCCCTTGAAGGTCGACCCGTCGCCCCAGATCTGGACATCGTCCTCGATCATGGCCCGCACCAGCAGGGTCCCGGTGACCGCCCGGCCCAGGGGGGTGGTGTTGAAGTAGGCCCGCCCGCCGGAGCGGATGTGGAAGGCCCCGCAGGTCAGTGCCGCCAGCCCCTCCTCGACCAGGGCGGCCCGACAGTCGACCAGCCGGGCCAGCTCGGCGCCGTAGTTGAGGGCACGGCCGGGCACGGAGGCGATGTCGGGCTCGTCGTACTGGCCGATGTCGGCCGTGTAGGCGCAGGGGATCGCACCCTTGTCGCGCATCCACGCGACCGCGACCGAGGTGTCGAGGCCGCCGGAGAAGGCGATGCCGACACGTTCACCGATGGGCAGGGAGGTCAGAACCTTGGACACAAGGAAGAGTATGCACCACGTCGCATACCCATGCAAGCCGGGGTGGGTGGTGTTGCCGCCTCGACCGACCCTCACCATCGGCCGTTCCGGCATTACATAGAGCAATCGAAGAGAAAGGCACACGCGGATAATCCAGCATCATCAATTCCTCACCCTCTGTGATGCTGAGGAGTCTTTCCGTGACACAGGCCGACCGCCGTTCTCGCCCTCCGCAGGCCGCCGACACCGTCCGGCTGCCCTCCGACTCCCGCGCCACCTCCCTGTTCGCCCCCGGAGACGTCCCCCGCCGACGCGGGTTGATCATCCTGCTCAGCCTGCTGGGCGGTTTCCTGCTCACCGTGGTCTGGTCGGCGGAGTTCGTCGACTCGACCATCGGCGACAACGTGGCCAACACCCTGCTGGGCCACGACGCCAAGGAGACCCCGATCAGCGGGGCCGTGGCGGGCGTGATCTTCGCGTTCGTCTCCGGAGTCGCCGGCACCTTCACCGCCTGCAACATCGCCGCCTTCGGCGCGCTCGCTCCGCTGACCGGTACGGCCGACAGCCGGCTGAGCCGCTTCCTGGCACCGCTGCGTCCACTCGGCTGGATGGCGGTCGGCATGATCGCGGTCTCCGCCCTCTACGGTGCGGTCGTCGGCCTGGTCGGCACCGCGATGCCGCAGTTCTCCACCGCGCCGAACGTGCCCGGGTCGCTGTCGCCGCGCAGCATCCAGTCCATGGTGGTCTACGGCATCATCGGCCTGGTCATGATCTACCTGGGGCTGGCCGCGTTGAAGGTGGTGCCGGACCCGTTCGCCCGGATCTCACAGCGCTACCCGAACGCCCCGCTGGTCTTCATGGGCGCGCTCATCGCCGGCTTCCTGATCGGACGGCCGTTCCCGCTGTTCCGGCAGATGTTCCGCGACGCCGCCGAGAGCGGCAACCCGCTGTACGGCGCGGCCGCGTTCACCCTCCAGTCGATCGGCAACATCGTCGTCATGGCGATCCTGTTCCTGCTGCTGACCTGGTTCGCCGGTAGCAGACTCCAGCGCTGGTTCGCCGCCAAGCCGACCCGAATGGCCACCACCATCGCGGTGGCGTTCATCATCGCGGGCGCCTTCATGTTCCTCTACTGGGACGTCCGCCTGCTCGCCCGCCGGGAGATCATCCCCTGGTACCCGGTGGCCCCCTGGGTCTAGCCCTCCTGGCCCTCACATGATCACACTCGATCCCGGATCGAGTGGCCTCTCCGCCATGGGGATGCCACTCGATCCGGGGTCGAGCACGACCGTGCCCCCGCACGCCCGATCCTCGGATCACCTGCCGGGTGACCGGCGCTCGCTGTCGTGTGACTGACGCCAGTCCCGGACCGCGTCGCGCATCCGATCGAAGACCGCCACCGGCGGCCCGAGCAGCATGCGTCCGCCGCGCCGCCGGATGACCCCTCTACCCGACCTGGACGAAGCCACACGCCCTCATGGTCACGCTCGATGTGGGATCGAGTGGTCATGTCGCGTCCCCAGGCCACTCGACCCCACATCGAGCACGATCTTGCGGCAAGATCACGCAGCATGCGGGAGACGGTCGCCATCGCCCTGATCACGTCGCTGTCCACCCTGACGGCCGCCGGTCTCACCGGCCTGGTCACCGCGCTGACCGTACGCAGGCAGGTCGCCGGTCAACTCGCCGCCGCCCGGGAGGAGCGCGCCGAACAGCGCGCACTGCGCCGCAACCAGGAGCGGCGGGACACCTACGTCAGCTTCCTGGCCGCCTGCGACCGCGCCTACCGGGCGTTGGACACCACATGGGTCGGGGCGGAGACCGCACCGGGCGAGGTGATGCCGTACCCGGCGCTGCGCGCTCTAGACGAGGCGTACAACCTGGTGCTGCTGGTCGGTCCAGACCTGGTGGCGCAGGCCGCCGGGCACGCAGTGCGCAGCATCAACGAGGAGTACGCCGACCAGCGCCGACTGCGCCGGGAGGGTGCTGACGAGAGCGGCCCGTTGGCGGAACGCCACCGCCCCGAGCACCTAGCTGCCCTCAGATCCCGCACCGAGCGACGCGACGCCTTCGCCACCGTCGCACGGAAGTCCCTCCGCGACCGCCAGCCACTGTCATGATCACGCACCATGACGCTCAAAGTCCCCGTTGATCATGAGGTTAACGGCGGAGTCGATCTCCTCGACTGCCGTCAACCTCATGGTCAACAGCCATCGACGGCGGTGGGGGCGCGGCGGGATGGTGGGATGGTCAGCGGGTTAGGCCGACGAGGGTGGCCAGGCGGGTCACGCCGGGTGGGGCGGGGCGACCCCGGGCAAGCTCGGCGAGGAGGGTACGCGCCGAGGGGCGCAACCGGACCTCAGCGGGCGCGACACCATCCGCCGCGATCAGCATCCGCCCCGCTCCGGCCAGGTCACCGGCCAGCAGGTACGCCCGCGCAGCGTCCACCAGGTAGGCACCCCGGTACTCGGGCGACAACCGCCGCCACCCGTCCCGCCGGATCAGCAGCTCGTGCCGACCGACCGCCTCGGCCGCAGCGCCCCGCTCAACCGCCACCACCACCCGCGCCAACTCCACGGCGACCGGCCCGAAACTCGTACCGTACGGATCGTCGGCGACCTCGGCCCGGCTCGCCACGTCCGCGGCCTGGTCGAGCAGCACCCCGGCCTGCCCAGACTCGCCGCAGCTCGCTGCGGCGAGGGCGGCCTGGAGCAGCAGCGTCCCACCCACCGCCAACTCCTGCGCCCGCCGACCCGACGACACCCCATCCCCCGCCGGTCGCGCCGCGACCCCGGTCAGCCGCTGCGCGGCGGCAACGGTGGCCGCCAGCGCCAGCCGCTGCCGACCGGCGAGCCGCAGCGCCTGCCCGATCGAGATGGCCGCCGTACCCGCCAACACCGCATCCTCGCCGGCCGCCGCCACCGCCCGATCGGCGGTCAGCCACCCGAGGTCGGCCTCACCCAGCTTCACCAGCACCGAGGAGGCGACCCGGTATGCCTGCACCGGCAACTCCCCATGCTCCGACCCCGACGACAGTTGCACGGCATCCAGCAGCCCCGGCAGCGCCCGCACCACCTGGGCGTACTGCCCATGCTGAAAGCTCAACCAGGCATGACCCACCCGCCGACGCAGCTCCGCCAGCGGCACCTGACGCGCCGACGCCTCGAAGACCCCGTACCGCGCGAGGGCCGCGCGTACCCCATCGAACCCATCGCGTACGCCGCCACCGGCCAACGGCGGATGCTGACCGAGCAGCACCGCCGGGTCGATACGCAGCACCTCGGCGATAGCCTGGATCACCGAGAACCTGTCGAGTCGACGGGCACCCCGCTCCACCTTGTCCACCCAGCTTTTCGACTTCCCCAGCCGGTCGGCGAGGCCCTGCTGCGTCATCCGCCGCCGCATCCGCCACTGCGCCACCCGCCGCCCGATCGGCACCTCACTGCGGCCGGTCACGCCGCCACCGCCGATCCGGCACCGCCCGCGTGGTCTCCTCCATCGGTACGCGCTCCGCCTCGGCCTGCTCCAACAGCCGCCGCTTCGCCGCCTCCCGCTCAGCCGCCTGAATCTGCTCACCCCTGCCGACCGACTCGTTGTCCCGACCTGGCATCCCCACCTCCAACAGACTCGGCCGTGGAGATAGTGATCAGGGGCTGCTCACCGTCTCATCTGGCCGGAAAGGCGATCGCCTTCCCGAACCGGACGTTAGGGCAGTGCAGTAGTTGCTTGATTACCAGCAGCTATACAGCCAGGCGAATGCCCATCCGACCAGCAAGCAACCGCAGATCATCCGAGACAGCCCGACGCCTCGCCCGCTGGGCAAGGGTCACCACGGCATCGCGGGCAAGCGGGTTCAGCGCAAACGGTATGGGTGCGACCCGCTCGGCCTGTACGAAGGCACCCAGCGCTTCGGCATCCCGACGACCGGTGTCGGCGTACGCCCGACCAAGGTCGAGCCAGTACGACATCTGGCGAATGGTGGCCACAAGAACTTGCGGTCGTACCGTTCGGGACAGCTCGATCACCCGACCCATCTCGCCCTGCTCGGCGGCGATGGACATCTTCCAGAGACCCACATTGGTCGGCCCGAACCCGCACCCGTTGAAACCGCCGCCGTCCACAGGATCCCCGAGGCTCGCCGCCTCACGGCTCGCCTCGGCGATATGGTCCTCGGCGACATCTACACGGCCATCCACCACCGAGGTCAGGGCGGCCGACAGATGAAGCTGACCAAGCATCTGCCGCACCTGTTCATCGCTGGCGTCGTTCTGCAACTCAACCAACGATCGGCCGGCGGCCCGGGCAGCGAGCGAAGCGGACTCGATCGGCAGGCTCTGCACGTACGCGAACCGTGCCGCACCGAGCCACGCGGGTTGCTCGGCTTCCTCGGCCGCGGATACGGCGACGCGAGCCGCATTCAGCGCCAGATGGCGGTATCCGAGGTTCCGCAGACACGTCGCAGCCTGGTACGCCGCTTGCACGAGCACGGTGCCGCCCACGGCAGCGGACTCCAGCAACAGGTCGGGAAGCATCCGCGCCATCGCCGGGTAGT
The DNA here is from genome assembly GCF_043198155.1 of Micromonospora sp. NPDC048871. Classification (NCBI taxonomy): domain Bacteria; kingdom Bacillati; phylum Actinomycetota; class Actinomycetes; order Micromonosporales; family Micromonosporaceae; genus Micromonospora; species Micromonospora sp. NPDC048871. The sequence continues at coordinate 60,405 of NZ_JBICUM010000002.1, forward strand.
TGCAGATGTTGCGAAGCTGATCAGTACGCGCCAGGTCTGCCGTCAACTGCTCCTGCGTACGGGTCGACTGCCGACGCTCACCGTCCTCGATCTCGATCAGCGCGGACCAGATCGCCGGTACGCACTCGGTCGCACCCTCACGGGCCGGATCGCCCGGTTCCGTGCCCTGTCCGAGCAGATCAGCCACGGTGACCTGGAGGGCTGCCGCGAAGGACACGAGAGTGGAGCGCCGGTCGATGGTCTTCCGACCCGACTCGATCTGTGAGACATAAGGCTGACTGACGCCAGCGAGCCCAGCGAGGACGGCCTGAGACATCCCGCCCCGGCGCATCCGCCAGTAGCGGATCCTCGCCCCTACGGTGTCAGGATTCTTAACCACGCTTACCGCCTACCTCCCGTGTGGTTGGCCTGGTTAGCGGGCGGCCATCAAGCCGCAGATCGGACGCTACCCTTTCTCACCACCGAACGCGACCCATACACACAGCGACAGGGGAATCCTGAGCAGGGATTATTGACCGCCCCGGATTTCTCTGTCGTGCACGAGGAACGAGCTCCTGACGAGGATCAACCAAACGGCCCTCCCTTTTGGATTCAGCCGCCGTTAGCATCCAGGCGTGTCCCACGGCGAAGACATGACAATGGTCCCCACTCACCTGTGGCGCTACGCACAGGATCAGCCATTCTTGGCCGAGGTGGCCGACGAGACGAGACGCTTCCTCGCGGAGTTGGCGCGGGATGCCAGCATTGACGTCCACCTTGTGAAGGCACGCCCCAAAGCGCTCACTTCATACAAGGACAAGTCAGGAAAGAAGAAGGACGACGGGGCTCCGAAGTACTCCGACCCCGCCACACAGATCCATGACTGCGTTGCGGCTCGGGTGATCGTTTACACCACCCGAGCACGCAACGACATGGCCACCCTCATCCAAAGTCGCTGCGAGTGGCATGAACGACACAACCCCGGCGAGACGAAACACAACGGATACGACAGCGAGCACCTCGTCATCAAGGGCCTCAAGGACCCCGCCGCGCAGCTGCGATACGTCGCCCTCACGAAGTTCTTCGAGATCTACCCCGGCCTGGAGATCCAGGTGCGCAGCGTGGCAGGTCATGCCTGGGCAGAGTACGAGCACGACATCCGCTACAAGTCCGGCGGCTACAAAGAGCTGCCACCCAACGACCAAAAACGAGTCGATCAGTACTTCATTGAAGCCGGCGGTATGCGCCGGTACATGGACGAGATCTTCGACAAGATCGAAGAGTTGCTCCGGCCGCAAGGCGCGGATGATGCAGCAACAGCTGACGAGCCCGTGATCGAAGTCGATGAGCCGTCACCGGAGACGCTCGACCCGACTCTCCTAGGCCCGGCATCGCTGGGCGAACTGATCGCCAGCCGTTTCCCAGACGATGAGCCGGGCGACTTGCTGTCACTCTCCGTTCTCATCGACCAACTGGCGGAACTTGGTGTGACCACGGTCGGTCAGTTGGAGGCCGCGCTCTCAAATCTCGGCCAAGGCCAGGTCGCCCGGCTGATGGATTATCCGATCGAGACGACCCGCGTCCGAAAACTGGACGACGAACTGCTCGCCATCTTCCTGGACCGCTATGTCGCGGCTGCTGCCGACGATGGCCGACGCCAACTCCTACGCCTGCGGCTCCGCCGTGTACGGGGACGGTTCACGATCTACTCACTGGAGGGGCCGGGCGACACCCGACGCCCCGTCACCGCAGCGCGGGCGGTACGCGATCTGGCAAGGTTCGTCGCCGAGCGTCAGGGCGTCGCAGCGGCGGCGTACAACGGCTTCATCAGTGCGAGCAGAAGCGACATTTCGCCAGGGTATTTCCCGAAGGAGGTAAAAACATCCGTCGGTCCGGTGTACGTCGCGACGAGCCTGTCTCGCTTCTACGCTGAGAGCCTGATGGGAGTGCTGGTCTCGCGGGTTCCCGGCTCAGGTCTACGGGTCAAGCGAGCCGGTGACCTCCTCTTCGAGGCGCCTCCGGATACCTCCGCCTTAGATCCCGAGACAAGCTGAGGGCCGAGGTCACAACGCCACGATGGCTGCTGTTTCCGCTGGTAGGTCGATGCGGTCGCGGGTCACCGTGACCCCCTCCGCCGTGGCCAGCAGGACCCGTCGGGCCACCCCCGGCAACGTCACCCGCTGCGGTTTGTCGGCCAGGTTGGCCGCGACCAGGCACCCACCCCGCCGCATCACCAGGAACCGGTCACCGTGCCGCACCTCGACCGCGAACAGGTGCGGATCGGACAGCTCCGGCCGGGACTTCCGCAGCGCGATCAACCGCCGGTAGAAGTCGTACATCGCCCGGTGTTCGGGTTTGTCCAGCTCGGCCCAGTCCAACCGGGAGCGTACGAACGTCTGCCGGTCCTGCGGGTCCGGTACCGCCTCGGCGGACCAGCCGTGGGTGGCGAACTCCTGTCGGCGGCCCAACACCACGGCGGTGGCCAACTCGGGTTCCGGGTGGGAGGTGAAGTACTGCCAGGGTGTGGTGGCCGCCCACTCCTCCCCCATGAACAGCATCGGGGTGAAGGGGGAGGCCATCAGCAGCACCGCCCCCACCCGCAACAGCCCAGGCGACAGGGAGGCCGCGAGGCGATCACCAACCGCGCGGTTGCCGATCTGGTCGTGGTTCTGGAGGTACGCGACGAAACGGTGCCCGGGGGTACGCGGGTCGACCGGGCGGCCGTGTTGGCGGTTGCGGAAGCTGGACCAGGTGCCGGTGTGGAAGAAGGCGCCGGTCAGCACCTCGGCCAGGCATTCCATGGTGCCGAAGTCGCCGTAGTAGCCCTGCCGTTCGCCGGTCAGCAGGGTGTGCAGGGCGTGGTGGGCGTCGTCGTTCCACTGGGCTTGCAGGCCGTAGCCACCGGCCTCGCGTGGGCTGATCAGCCGGGGGTCGTTGAGGTCGGATTCGGCGATCAGGGACAGCGGTCGATTCAAATGAACAGCGAGGGACTCGACCTCGACGGCGATCTCCTCCAGCAGGTGCACCGCGCGGGTGTCCGGCATGGCGTGCACGGCGTCCAGCCGCAGTCCGTCGAGGTGGTAGTCGCGCAGCCACATCAGCACGCTGTCGAGGATGAAGCGGCGTACCCCGTCGGAGTGCGGGCCGTCCAGGTTGACGGCCTGCCCCCAGGGGGTGGTGCGGTCGCTGAGGTACGGCGCGAAACGCGGCGCGTAGGCCCCGGAGGGCCCGAAATGGTTGTAGACGACGTCGAGAACCACCCCCAAACCACGCGCGTGGGCGGCGTCCACCAGCCGTTTCAGCCCGTCCGGGCCGCCGTAGGGTTCGTGGGGGGCGAACCAGCAGACCCCGTCGTACCCCCAGTTGTGTTCGCCGTTGAAGGCGTTGACCGGCAGCAGTTCGATCATGTCGACACCGAGGTCGACCAGGTGGTCCAGCTTGCCGATCGCGGCGTCGAAGGTGCCTTCCGGGGTGAAGGTGCCGACATGCAGTTCGTAGAGGATGCTGCCGGGCAGTTGCCGACCGGTCCAGGTGCCGTCGGTCCAGGCGAAGGCCGAGTGGTCGTAGCGGCGGCTGAGGCCGTGCACCCCGAAGGGCTGCCACGCCGAGCGGGGGTCGGGCAGGGCCTGGTCGTCGTCATCGAGCAGGTAGGCGTAGTCGGTACCGGCGTCGGGGACCTCGACGCGCCACCAGCCGTCCCGGCCTACTCTCATCTCGTGGTCGGCGTCGGGCAGGCGCAGCCGTACCCGTTTCGCCTCGGGCGCCCAGACCGTGAATTCGGACATGACGCAGCCTCCCGGGTCAGGTGGTGGGCACCAGCAGAGCGACGGGATATGTGGCCAACAGGTCCGCGAGTCGGACCCGTCCATCACTGTAGACCTGACCGGTGAACAGGCACGACATCTGATTAACGGGTAGTGACAGGGTGGTGTCGCGCCAGCCGCCCTCGGCGGCCAGGCGCAGCGGCAGGCGGGTGGCGACGGCCACCGCGCCGCCCCGGTCGAAGGCCACGGCGTGTCGGGCGGCCGGGCCGTGCACGAGCATCGGCTGGTAGTCGCCGAACAGTTCCGGGCGGTCCTGGCGGGCCCGCAGGGTGCGGGACACCACGAGCAGCTTGGCCGCGCCGGTGTCGTCCACCGCCGGCTGCCAGCCGGCGTCTAGCCGGGCCAGCAGTTCCCGGCGTACGGCGAAGTCGACCGGGCGGCGGTTGTCCGGGTCCACCAGGGAGTTGTCCCACAACTCGGTGCCCTGGTAGGTGTCCGGCACCCCGGGCATGGCGAGTTGGATCAGCTTCTGCCCCAGCGAGTTGGACCAGCCGGCCGGGGTGATCTCGGCGGCGAAGGCGGCCAGCTCCGACGCGACGGCCGGGTCGTCGTACATGGCGTCGACGAGGGCGTGCATGGCCTGCTCGAAGGCCGGGTCGGGGTCGGTCCAACCGGTCGAGGCCGCGGCCTCCCGGGCGGCCTTCTCGGCGTACGCGTGCAGACGCTCACGCTCGATGGGCCAGGCACCGACGGCGGTCTGCCACAGCAGGTGGGCCAGGGCGGTGTCCGGCAACGGCACGGCCGCCATCCAGCCGGTGACCAGCTGTGCCCAGCGCTGCGGCAGCTCGGCCAGGACGGCCAGCCGGGCCCGGACGTCCTCGCCGCGTTTGGTGTCGTGGGTCGACAGGGTGGTCATGCTGGTCGGCCAGCGGTCGTGCCGGGCGACGGCGAAGCGGTGGAACCGGCCGGGCAGGGTGCCGAAGTGGGTGGGGCTGCCGCCGACCTCGTTGAGGGCCACGAACCGGGTCCACCGGTAGTAGGCGGTGTCCTCCACCCCCTTGGCCATCACCGCGCCGGTGAACTGGGGGAAGCGGCGGGCCAGTTCGTCGTCGGGGTCCCGCAGCCGCCGGGTGACCGCGTCCAGGGCCCCGGTCAGGTCGGTGCGGCGGCGGCCGGCTTCGGCGCGGGCGTTGGCCAGGTGGCGTACCCCGTCGGGCGGGTAGCCGCGGTAGACCGGGAAGGCGGCGGCCAACTCGGCCAGGGCGGCGCGGGCGGCGTCGGGGTCCACCTCGGGGGCTAGGGCGGCCAGTCGGGTCAGCTCGGCGGCCAGCAGTCGGGTGGCGGCGCCGAGTTTGGTGTCGTGGGTCAGGTCGGCCCAGGAGGTGGCCCGGCCGGTCAGCCGGGTGTCCAGGGCGGTGAAGTCGGCTTCGGCGTCGCCGTCGACGAAGAGTCCGCAGACCGCCGCCAGGGCGTCGTAGCCGGTGGTGCCGTCGACCGGCCAGCCGGGCAGTTCCTCGCCGTACTCCAGGATCTTCTCCACGATCAGCCAGACCTCGGGGGCGGCCTCGCGCAACCGGGCCAGGTATGCGGCGGGGTCGCGCAGCCCGTCGGGGTGGTCCACCCGGATGCCGTCGATCTCGCCGGCCGCCGCCCAGGCCAGGATCAGCTCGTGGGTGGCGGCGAACACCGCCGGGTCCTCCACCCGCAGCCCGGCCAGGCTGGAGACGGCGAAGAACCGGCGGTACGTCAGCTCGGGGTCGCCGCGCCGCCAGGAGACCAGTTCGTAGTGCTGCCGGTCGTGCACCTGACGAGGGCTGCCGTCGCCGGTGCCGTCGGCGATCGGGAAGCGGTGCTCGTGGTAGCGCAGTTCCCCGTCGACGATCGTGAGGTCATCAAGCGCGTCGGGGTCCTCGGCGAGCACCGGCAGCAGCAGCCGGCCCCGCGCCCAGTCGATGTCGAACCAGTCCGCGTACGCCGAGTCGCGTCCCCGACGCAGCACGTCCCACCAGGCCGGGTTGGCGGCCGGTACGGCTACCCCTACGTGGTTGGGCACGATGTCCACGACCAGGCCCAGCCCGACGGAACGCAGCGCCCGCAGCAGCCGTTGCCGGGCGGGTTCGCCCCCGAGTTCCGGGTTGACCTGACGGTGGTCGACCACGTCGTAGCCGTGGGTGCTGCCCGGCGCGGCGGTCAGCAGCGGTGCGCTGTAGAGGTGGGTGACGCCGAGGTCGGCGAGGTAGCCGGCGAGGCCGGCGGTGGCGTCCAGATCGAAGTCGGGGCGCACCTGCACCCGGTAGGTGGCGCCGAGGGGCTTCGCGGTCATCTCAGGCGACCCTCTCCAGCACCACCAGGGACCGGTCCGGTACGCAGATCGTCGCGCCGGCCTCGACGGTGGTGCCCTTGTCCTGGTCAGGTTCGGCGGTGCTGATGACCAACTCCCACCGCTGGCCGAACTCGGCCGGCGGTGTGGTGAAGTCCAGTGGTGCGTCGTGGGCGTTGAAGCAGAGCCAGAAGGAGGCGTCGTGGTGACGTTGGCCGTACTGGCCGCGTTCCCGGATGCCGTCGCCGTTGACGAACAACGCCACCGAGCGGCCGAAGTCGTTGCCCCAGTCCTGGCCGGTCATCTCCCGCCCGTCCGGGGTGTACCAGGCCAGGTCGGGCAGGGGTTCGTCGACCTCCCGGCCGCGTACCGGCAGGCCGGTGAAGAAGCGGCGGCGCTGGAACACCTGGTGTCGGCGGCGGAAGGCGACCAGTCGGCGGGTGAAGCCGAGCAGGTCGTGGTCGATGTTCTCCCAGTCGACCCAGGCCAGCTCGCTGTCCTGGCAGTAGGCGTTGTTGTTGCCGCGCTGGGTACGGCCCAACTCGTCGCCGTGGCCGATCATCGGCACCCCCTGGGACAGCAGCAGGGTGGCGATGAAGTTGCGCCGCTGCTTGGCCCGCAGGGCCAGCACCCCGGGGTCGGCGGTGTCGCCCTCGACCCCGCAGTTCCAGGACCGGTTGTGGCTCTCCCCGTCCCGGTTCTCCTCGCCGTTGGCCTCGTTGTGTTTGTCGTTGTACGAGACCAGGTCGGTGAGGGTGAACCCGTCGTGGCAGGTGACGAAGTTGATGCTGTGGAAGGGGCGGCGCCCGTCGTCCTGGTAGAGGTCGGCGGAGCCGCAGATGCGGGAGGCGAACTCGGCCAGGGTGGCCGGTTCGCCGCGCCAGAAGTCGCGGACGGTGTCCCGGTACTTGCCGTTCCACTCCGTCCACTGGGGCGGGAAGTTGCCCACCTGGTAGCCACCGGGGCCGACGTCCCAGGGCTCGGCGATCAGTTTGACCCGGCCGACCACCGGGTCCTGCTGCACCACCTCGAAGAAGGTGGAGAGCCGGTCCACCTCGTAGAACTCGCGGGCCAGGGTGGCGGCCAGGTCGAAGCGGAACCCGTCGACATGCATCTCGGTCACCCAGTACCGCAACGAATCCATGATCAGTTGCAGGGAGTGCGGGCTGCGGACGTTCAGGCTGTTGCCGGTGCCGGTGTAGTCGACGTAGTGGCGACGATCGGACTCGCTCAGCCGGTAGTAGCTGGGGTTGTCGACCCCCTTGAAGCTCAGCGTCGGGCCCAGGTGGTTGCCCTCGGCGGTGTGGTTGTAGACCACGTCGAGGATCACCTCGATGCCGGCGGCGTGCAGGGCCTTCACCATGCCCCGGAACTCCTGCACCTGCTGGCCCAGGTGGCCCAGGGCGGAGTAGCCGTGGTGCGGGGCGAAGAAGCCGATGGTGTTGTAGCCCCAGTAGTTGCGCAGCCCCTCATCGGCCAGGCGGTGGTCGTGGACGAACTGGTGCACCGGCATCAACTCGATGGCGGTCACGCCCAGCCGGGTCAGGTGCTCGATCATCGGGGGTGAGGCGATGCCGGCGTAGGTGCCGCGCAGTTCCTGGGGGATGCCGGGCAGCCGCATGGTCAGCCCGCGTACGTGCGCCTCGTAGATGACCGAGCGGTGGTACGGGATGCGCGGCGGGGCGTCGTTGCCCCAGTCGAAGTACGGGTTCACCACCACCGACTTCGGCATGAAGGGCGCCGAGTCGGTCTCGCTCATCCGCTCCGGTTCACCGAGGGTGTAGTCGTACACCGCCGGGTCCCACTGCACGTCGGAGTCGATCGCCTTGGCGTACGGGTCGATGAGCAGCTTGTGGGGGTTGCAGCGCAACCCGTTGGCGGGGTCGTACGGGCCGTGCACCCGGTAGCCGTACCGCTGCCCCGGTCCGAGGCCGGGGATGTAGGCGTGCCAGACGTACGCGTCGACCTCGCGCAGCTCGACCCGGCGCTCGTGGCCGACGTCCCACTCGTCGAAGAGGCAGAGTTCGATCCGCTCGGCTACCTCGGAGAAGATCGCGAAGTTGGTGCCCATCCCGTCGTAGGTCGCCCCGAGGGGGTACCGCTCGCCCGGCCAGACCTGCATGTCGCTCCTTAGGCAAGAATCATGAGCGCGCCCGCATCATGAACACACCCGTCCGGGGGACCCGGCGGGTGCGCGCCGGCGTAATGCCCCGCCCGGTCCGCCGCCAATCCATCCGATCGGATGAATGCCTGGTGGCCGTCCGACTGACCCTGGGTGAATCCGCATGGTGCCCTCAGTCACTGTGATCGTCCTCAAGGTGCGGAATCGGCAGAGATGACGTTTCCTTGTTGCGCGCGTCCAAAACCCACAGTTCGTTCTGTCGCCGCCACCGAAGTCGGCGCGTCCCTCCCTGCACGGACGGAGACTGATGTGACGACCCTGCGGATCGGCGGGCGTACCGCCACCGCCACGGACCGGTCCCACCGGCCCACCCTCATCTCACGAGCCCAGTTCCCGGCCCAGTCCGGCCCGGCCACACCGCCGCGCGGCCACCGCATCCTGATGCTGTCCTGGGAGTTCCCGCCGGTGCTCGTGGGTGGACTGGGTCGGCATGTGCACGCCCTGTCGGTGGCCCTGGTCGCCGCCGGGCACGAGGTCACCGTCGTCACCCGTCACGCCGAGGGCGCGCCGCTGGAGGAGTACGTCGACGGGGTGCGGGTGGTCCGCGCCGCCGAGGACCCGGTGACCTTTCCGCTGGCCACCGAGAGCCTGCTGGCCTGGACGATGGCGTTCAACCACACCCTCACCCGTGCCGCCCTGCGGGCCGCCCAGACCGGCGGGTACGACGTCATCCACGCCCACGACTGGCTGGTCGCGCACACCGCGATGACCCTGCGCGATCACCTCGACCTGCCGCTGGTCAGCACCATCCACGCCACCGAGGCGGGTCGGCACCAGGGCTGGTTGCCCGGCGAGATGAACCGCACCATCCACGGGGTCGAGCAGTGGCTCGGCAGCGAGTCCACCCGGGTGGTGGTCTGCTCCGGTTACATGCGCGAGGAGGTGACCGGCCTGTTCGGGGTGCCGGCCGGTCGGGTCGACGTGGTGCCCAACGGGGTGGAGCCGCACCGCTGGCGGGTACCGGCCAGCGCGGTGGCGCAGGCCCGGGCCCGGTTCGCCGGGGAGGGTCCACTGGTCACCTTCGCCGGCCGACTGGTGTACGAGAAGGGGGTGCAGCACCTGCTCGCCGGGCTGCCCCGGCTGCGGGAGCGGCACCCCGGGCTGCGCGCGGTGATCGTCGGCGACGGCCCCTACCGGGGTGAGTTGGAGGCCGACGTGCACCGGCTGGGTCTGGCCGACACGGTGAGTCTGCCCGGGTTCCTCGGTGGGACGGACCTGCCGGCGGTGATGGCGGCCTCGGACTGCTTCGCGGTGCCCAGCATCTACGAGCCGTTCGGCATGGTCGCCCTGGAGGGGGCCGCCGCCGGTGCACCACTCGCGGTCGCCGAGACCGGCGGCCTCGCCGAGATCGTCGAGCCGGGCGTCACCGGAGTGACCTTCCGTCCACATGACCCGCAGGCGTTGACCGACGCGGTGCACGGCCTGCTGGCCGACCCCGAGCACGCCCGGACCCTGGCTCGACGGGCCCGGGTGATGGTGCACGAGCAGTACGGGTGGGCGGCGATCGCCAGCCGCACCGCCTCCGCGTACGCCTCGGCCATCGCCCAGGCCCCCACGGTCGCCGCCGAACGCGCGGCGCAGCAGATGGCCCACGGTCGGCCACGCCCGTCGGTCCCGGAGGGCAACCTGCTCGCCGCCGCCGGCCTGCGCTGACCCCTCCCACCCGCCGGTCATCGCGCCTCCGGGGTTCCTGCCTCCGCGCGCCGCGCACTGCCTGCCGGCGACGTCGCTGCCTGCGGCGTCGCCGGCCACGGGCGATCGCCGTCTCTGGCGTCACCGGCCGTGGGGTTGCCATTTGCGGTGTCGCCGGCCATGGGGTTGCCGTCTGTGGCGTCGCCCTGCGGCCATGGCGGTGCCGAGGGTGATGTGGCGGGCGGGAGTAGGAACTCCCCTGCTCCCCCTTTGCTCTGCTTCAACCCACGCAACGGCCCTTGAGCTGCATGGATTCGGCGGACGGGCGCGGGCGGTGACGCCACCACCGACACGGTCGGTGACCTGTGCGTGGGTTGAAGCAGAGCAAAGGGGACGGAGGTGGGGTGGTTGGGCGGCGGCGCCGGTACGGACGGTAACGGCGTCGGGGCTGAGGGCGGGACGGCTTCACGGCACGGGCGTCGATGCGGGGTTGCGGCAGGGTGCGGTCAGCGGGGACTCGGTGGCCGTGAGGGCGGCCTCGGGGCCGTTCGGGTAGCCGAAACTGTCGTTACGATCTTGCATCCGCACTGGTCAACGGTCGTTCACATCCGACAGACTCGCGTACATCCAGCGGGGGCGGGTCGAGGAGGATGCAAGTGCGGGTGCTCCTGGTGGAAGACGATCTGCGCGTATCGGCGGGGCTGGCCTCGGCGCTGCGACGACGGGGGCACGAGGTGGTGCAGGCGCTCACGGCCGCCGAGGCGGCCGAGGCCGAGCCGGTCGATCTCATTCTGCTCGACATGAATCTGCCCGACCGGGACGGTCTGGAGGTGTGTCGGCGCATCCGTCAGCACAACGAGGAGGTCGCGATCATCGCGGTCACCGCCCGGGCCGAGGAACACGACCGGGTGGCCGGGCTGCGCGCCGGTGCCGACGACTACGTGGTGAAGCCGTTCTCGATGGTGGAGTTGCAGGCCCGCATCGACGCGGTGATGCGCCGGACCAGCCGTACCGTGCGGGCCACGACCGCCCTTCAGGTGGGTCCGCTGCGCATCGATGTCGACGCCCGCCGGGTCTGGATCGACAAGCGCGAGATCGCGCTGTCCCGCAAGGAGTTCGATCTGCTGGTGGCGCTGGCCCGGCAGGCCGGCACGGTGGTGCCCCGGGACCGGTTGCAGTTGGAGGTGTGGCAGACCACCTGGGCCACCCGGCACAACCTGGACGTCCATGTGGCAGCTCTGCGGGGCAAACTGGTCGACGCCGGACTGGTGGAAACCGTACGGGGGGTCGGATATCGGCTGCGGGTCGACTGAGCCGAGGGTGGCCGCTGCCGCCAACCTCAGATCATCCTCAAGATTCCCAGCCTCCTACCCCGCGACAGGCCCACGGCGGGTGTGCTGTTCGACACCCAGCCATACCTCCTGTTTGGAGATCCTTTTGAGATACAGACGGACAAGGGCCGGTGTCTACTCCAGCCTGCTCGCCGCCGTTCTCGCGGTGACGGCGTTGCCCGCCCAGGCGCACGGCCAGTCGGCCGGCACCGCTGTTCAGACCCAGGCGGAGCCGAACCAGGTTCAGAACGTGAGCGTCGTCCAGGGCGACGGTTACGCCACCCTGGCCTGGACCCACGTCGACGGAGCCACCGACTACCAGATCGAGCGGACGCCCGTCGCAGAGGATGGCACCGCGACCGGCAACGGCACGATCGTCGGCCTCTGGCGGCCGAACCGCCAGATCAACAACGACAAGCCGACCTTCGCCGACGCCGGGTTCGTTCCCGGTGACCGCTTCCAGTGGCGGGTGCGGGCGCGGTTCGGCACCGAGGCGCAGCCGTACTCGGCCGCGGTCACCGCTACCACCAAGCCGCACTGGGGCGACCCGAACATCCCGGGTCAGAACCTGCGGACCCAGTGGGAGGAGACCCTCGGCGCGCAGTACACCAGCGACGTCAACGAGTACGCGTACACCGCGGCCATCGACGAGCTGAGCGACCGGGTGCGCGTGACGGAGATCGGCCGCACCGTCCACAACCGGCCGATCAACATGTTCATCATCGGCTACCCGAAGCCGCCGGCGACCCCGGAGGCCGTGGCCGCGACCAGCCCGCTGGTCGTCAACTGCAACGTGCACGGCAACGAGCCGGGCGACCGTGAGGCGTGCTTCATCATGGCGCGCCAGCTGGCCTTCACCCAGGACCGGAGCACGCTCGACCTGCTGTCGAAGACCACCGTACTGATCGTCCCGACGATCAACGGGGACGGCCGGGCGGCCAACAGCCGGGGCAACTCCACCGGTCAGGACCTCAACCGGGACCACTCGCTGATCCGTCAGCCGGAGACCCAGGCCTTCGCGGAGATGGTCCGCGACTACCGGCCGATCGCCGGCTACGACGGCCACGAGTACGGCAACAGCAACACCGGTGACCTGCCGATGCTGTCGCCGCGGCACGCCAACGTGGCCCAGGGCATCTTCGACGAGTCGCAGGACATGATCGAAGGCCACATGTACACCGAGGGCGCCAAGGACGGCTGGTGGGCCTGCCCGTACGGCTGCACCGCCGGTGCCACCGTCGGTCTGGGTCAGGAGACCATCCTGCGCAACACCCTCGGCCTGAAGAACGTGGTCAACTCGCTGCTGGAGCTGCGCAGCTCCGGTGGCCCCACCCGGCCGGGCGAGACCAACACCGCCACCAACCGCCGCCGCAAGACCTACTCGGGGCTCTGGACCTTCAACCAGTTCTTCCAGTACCACGGGGCGGCCCTCAAGGACCTCAACAAGGCTCGGGCCGACGCGATCAAGTTCCAGTCCGCGAACACCGGACCGATCGTCCTCGAGGGCTCCCGGGAGATCAAGGCGTACCCCGCCCCGCACCCGGGTGAGGCTCCGCCGCCGGTCGACGCTCCGCGCGAGGAGAACATCCTCAAGCACGCGCCGTGCGCGTACAAGCTCACCGAGGAGCAGTACAACGGTGCCCGCACCGACGGTCCGGGCGGCCAGGGCACCACGGTGGCCCAGCGGCTCGCCGCGCACGGCTGGAAGGTCATCAAGACCGCCGACGGTTACATCGTTCCGCTGTCCCAGCCGCAGCGGGGCCTGGTGCCGCTACTGCTCGACGAGCAGGCCGTCGCCGGCCTGGTCGCCGGCGAGCGGATCATGCCGACCGTGACCGGTACCCGCAAGGGTGCGCTGACGGTTTCCGGTGTCACCTGCATCGCCGACGCCACCGTGCGGGGCGCGATCACGGTGAAGAAGGGTGCCACGCTCATCGCCACCGGCAGCACGATCAACGGTCTGGTCCACGCTGACCGCGCGGCCGGGTTCGTGCTGACCGACAGCAAGGTCAACGCGATGGTCAACGTGCTCAACACCGCCGGCCCGGTCATCATGGTCGGCAACAAGATCAACGGCTCGGTGCTGGTGCACGGCACCAAGGCCAGCGGCCCGGCCAACGTGGCCAACGGCGTCATCGGGGCGCCGCTGGTGGCGGGCAACAACCTCACCGGTCTGCTGACCTGCACCAGCAACGCCGTCACGCCGGTGAACATGGAGACCCCCAACACCGTTCGGGGCTTCAAGATCGGCCAGTGCGCTCGCCTCTGAGCCGCTGACCGTCAACTGGTAACAGACGTACCGGCAGGCCGGTTCCGCGCCCGGCCTGCCGGTACACCAAGTGCGGAGTGGAGAACACCGTGACCGACGTCTTCCTCGACACCATGAGGCCGACACCACGGCGGGTCCGACGGGCCGGCCCGGCCACCGGGTTGGCTCTGGCCACGCTGCTGGCGGTCACGGGGTGCACCGGTGACAACGCGACGGGCGACGACGGGATCACGCCCGTCGCGTTCACCCTCACCGGTCCACTCTGCGCCGAGCTGCCGGCGGGCGCCGAGCCGGGGAACCCGGAATCGCTCGCCGGCATGCCCGCCGACCAGGCCGTGCAGTGGATTCCCGTGCTGACCACCTTCGACGCGGCGGTCCGGGCCACCGGCCTGGCCGGCGAGCTGACCGGGGTGACCGTGTTGGCGCCCACCGACGACGCGTTCGCGGAGAAGTTCTCCCGGACCAACCTCGACGAACTGCTGCTGCACGACACCGACGAGCTACGTGAGTTGCTGCGCGAGCACCTGGTGACCGGGCCGATGTCGGTCTCCGAGATGGTCGCCGCCGGCACCGTGCGGACCCTCGCCGAGGGCGAACTCACCGTCACCGCTCAGGGTTCGGGGGCCCGGTTCGGCACCGAGGCGGAGACCCTGTGTGCCGACTACCAGGCGACGAACGCCCGAATCCATGTCATCGACCACGTCCTCGGGTCCCTGCCCACCACGGCCGGCGGCGAGGACGATCATCCGTACCACTAGCCCGCGGGGCAAAACCCCCTCCTCGCGGACCACGACGGCCGCCGACCCCGGATCGGGGCGGCGGCCGTCGTGTTGTGTCGTCGCTTGTTAAGAAGGGGCCCCTTCTCTACGCCAGGCGTTAAGAAGGGGCCCTTCCTTACCGGTCAGCGGTTGTCGAGCGGGAGGTAGTCGCGTTCGGTGGCGCCGGTGTAGACCTGGCGCGGCCGACCGATCTTGGTCTCCGGGTCGTTGATCATCTCGCGCCACTGGGCGATCCAGCCGGGCAGCCGGCCCAGGGCGAACAGCACGGTGAACATCTTCGTCGGGAAGCCCATGGCCTTGTAGATCAGGCCGGTGTAGAAGTCCACGTTCGGGTAGAGGCGCCGGGAGACGAAGAAGTCGTCGGCCAGGGCGATCTCCTCCAGCTGCATCGCGATGTCCAGCAGCGGGTCGGGCTTGGCCATCCGGCCGAGCACGTCCTGGGCGGCCTTCTTCACGATCGCGGCCCGCGGGTCGTAGTTCTTGTAGACCCGGTGGCCGAAGCCCATCAGCTTGACGCCGTCCTGCTTGTCCTTGACCTTGCGGACGAAGGACTGCACGTCACCGCCGTCGGCCTGGATGCGCTCCAGCATCTCCAGTACGGCCTGGTTGGCACCGCCGTGCAGCGGGCCGAACAGGGCGTTGACCCCGGCGGAGACCGAGGCGAACAGGTTGGCGTTGCTGGAACCGACCAGGCGTACGGTCGAGGTGGAGCAGTTCTGCTCGTGGTCGGCGTGCAGGATGAAGAGCATGTCCAGCACCCGGGCCATCACCGGGTCGACCTCGTACGGCTCGGCCGGCACCCCGAAGGTCATCCGCAGGAAGTTCTCCACGTAGCCCAGCGAGTTGTCCGGGTACAGCAGCGGCTGCCCGATGGACTTCTTGTAGGCGTACGAGGCGATGGTCGGGACCTTCGCCATCAGCCGCACGGTGGACATCTCCACGTGCTGGGCGTCGAAGGGGTCCAGGCTGTCCTGGTAGAAGGTGGAGATGGCGCTCACCGCGGAGGAGAGCACCGCCATCGGGTGGGCGTCCCGGGGGAAGCCGTCGAAGAACCGGCGCATCTCCTCGTGCAGCAGCGAGTGCCGCCGGATCCGCTCGCTGAACTCGGTAAGCTGCGCGCTGGTCGGCAGCTCACCGTAGATCAGCAGGTAGGAGACCTCCAGGAAGGAGCTCTTCTCGGCCAGCTGCTCGATCGGGTAACCCCGATAACGCAGGATGCCCGCATCCCCGTCGATGTAGGTGATCGCGGACGAGCAGGCGGCGGTGTTGACGAAACCGGGATCGTACGTCGTCAGTCCGGTTTCCTTCAGGAGCTTGCCCACACCGATGCCGGCGGGGCCCTCGACCGCGGAATGTACCGGCATCGACAGCTGCCCGCCGGAGTGATCGAGCTTGACTTCCGTCATGTGTTTCCTCGCTTCGCCGGCAGATCTACGTTGAATTGCCTTCGCTTCTACCGTAATTGCGGTTGCGACAACACCGCTCGCCGTGGTTCTGCGGTGAGGTATGCGTCACCCGTTTCCCGAGCGGCCGGCAGGGAAACCCCGACGATCGGGACAGAAAGGAACGCAGAGCGCCTCTGAGACGGAAATCGGCGGCCGAAAAAACACTGTTCGGGAACTCAGTCAAGACCCGTTTGGCCAGCTCCGACGGTTCAGGAGATGGCTAGCTGCCGGAGGGTGCCGGCCGGATCGAACAGGTACAGATCCAACTGATTCGCCCCGGCCCGGAAAAAACGGTCGTCGGCGAGCAGGGCGGCGAAGCGCCTGCCTCCCGGATCGGGGGCGACCACCGGCACCACCGAGGCCACCGTGCCGTTGACGGCCACCGCCAGCAGGGTGCCGTCAGGCACCTGTTCGGGCAGGGTGCCCCAGATCAGCGCCGGCAGTTCGCCACTGTCCGGGTCGACCGCCCGGAAGCCGTCCTGACCGGCCAGGCGTACGGTGCCGCCCATCGGGGCCTCGCCCACGGCGGTGCCGACCAACGGATGCGGGGCCGGCGGGGGCAGGGGGTCCGGCACCCCTGCGGGCAGGGTGAGCGGTTCGGCCGGCTGGTCGTAGAACACCTTGGCCTCGGCGCGCGGCGCCTGGCGGGCGGAGCGGCCGTCTACCGACCAGGGCAGCGAGATGGCGGCCTCCTCGGCGACCGTGGGCAGCAGGTCGACATGCTCCCAGTTGCGGTCGTCGACCCGGCCGGCGCGCTGCCCCGGGGTCTTGAGGAACATCGGTACCCAGGCCACCTCGTTCGGGGCGGCCCGGATCGAGTCCAGGCCCCGCCCCTGCACCCCCTTGGTGAAGCTGACCCCGTGGTCGGCGGTCACCACCACCAGGGCCTGATCCCACAGGCCGCTCTCGCGCAGCTTCCGCAGGGTCTCGCCGATCAACCGGTCGGTGTAGCCGAGCTGCGCCAGATGACGGGCCCGGGCCAGGTCCACCCAGCCCTCGCCCTCGTTGGGGAACTCCTGTGGAGCGTGATACCGGGCCCCGGAGGGCAGGTACGCCCACGGCGAGTGCGGCATGAGCAGGTGCAGGAAGTGCAGGGTGGGGCGGGCGCTCGGGGTCAGACCGTTGAGGAAGCTGGTGAACCGGGCCGGCTGGTGGACGTTCAGGCTGTCCCAGCGGAACTTCGGATCGTCCGGCACCGGTTCGGCGGAGTCGATGCCCACTTCCTCGGCGGTGCGTTCCCGGTAGGAGTTCTCCGGGTCGATCCGGCTGTCCCGCGGGGCGGTCACCTGACCCAGCAACCGGCCGGTCTCCCGGACCAGCACCCCCAGGCCCTGCTCCGGCAGGACCGGCTGCTCACAGCGGCTGGGCGGGCAGAGCCGGGTGATGCTCTCCTCGGCGCGGATGTCGTACAGGCCGCCGAAGGCGGTGAACAGGTTGTCCGGGTAGTGCGAGTAGTGCGGGGCGGACGGCTGGGCCGGGTAGCGGCCGGTCAGCATGGCCGGCAGCGCGTACGGGGTCCAGCCGCTCACCCCGGTCGCGTTGCGGTACCAGGTGGAGGCGGCGGCCAACTCGGCGAAGTGCGGGAACCGGGCGGCGTCGATCCCGCCGTCCGGGCCGAGCAGGGAGACCAGCGGCAGCTCGTCGAGGACCAGCATGACCACCGGCGGGTGCAGGTTGCCGGTGGCGGTGCCGGCCGCGCCGCCCTCACCCCGGGGCAGCACCACCGGCCCGGTCGGTGAGGCGAACAGGAACAGCCCGACGAAGATCAGCGGACCGATGCCGGCCACCCGCAGCATGCGGCTCGGGACCCGCCACCGGCGATGGGCGTACGCCCCGGCGGCACCGACCACCCCGGCCAGCACCAGCAGGGGTACGCCCCGCAGGGGGGTCAGCTGCCGGCCGACCTGCACCGCCAGGGCGGCGACCAGCAGGCCCACCAGCACGGAGTGGGTGGCCGTGCGGACCCGCAGACCGAACACTCCGCTGACCAGGCCGAGCAGCCCGACCGCCATGGTGGGCAGCACCGCGATCAGGGCCACCAGCAGCAGGATCTCCCGGCGGTCGGCGCGGTGGAACAGGAAGAAGTCCGGGCTGCGACCGAGCACGTCCAGCAGCGGCTGGGTGATCACCAGGCCGAGCAGGGCCGCGACCTCCACCATCCGAGCGACCTCGCTCCGCCAGCCGCCCCACCCCCACCACCGGCGGGCTCGCGCCTCGGTGCCGGGCTGGTCAGCCACCCAGGGCCACCTGGTACAGGGTGCGGGTGCCCGAGGGCAGCTCCAGCCGGTCGGTGACGGTGCCGTGCGCGGCCAGCAGGGCCTCGAAGGCCTCCCGCCGGTAGTCCGGGAAGAGTCCGTCGGGTTTGTTGGCCAGCAGCCGGCGGGCCATCGGGTCCTGCGGGTGGACGAACTCCACCACCAGCCGCCCGTCCGGGGCGGCCAGGGCGGTCAGGCACTCCACCACCTGTGGCAACGGCACGTTACGGCCGATCGCCAGGTGGTGCACCAGGGCCAGGGCCAGGACGGTGTCCGCGCGGGTGCGGGCGGCGAAGGAGGCCCGTTCGACCCCCCGCCAGCCGCCGCCGGGCGACGGGTCGGCCAGGTCCATCACCAGTGGCAGCACCCGACCCTCCCCCTCCTCCCGCAGGGTGCGGTAGAGCCGGTCCACCACGGCCGGGTCCTGTTCCACCGCCACGACGTAGTCGGCGTGTGCGGCGGCGATCCGGGAGTACCGGCCGTCGTTGGCACCCAGGTCGAGCACGAGTCGCCGCCGGGTGGCGCCGGTCAGGGCGGCCGTGACGAACCCTTCCTTGGCCGCCCGGTCGGCCTCGGAGTAGCCGCAGGTGCGCTGGTAGTCGACCCAGTGGCTGGTCGGCGGCGAGTGATCCAGGCGCCGGACCAGCTTCTCCATGCCGCGTACGGTGGCCAGGGCCAGCTCCCGGCCGTACCCGGCGTCGCGCAGTTGGGCGCGGACGTCAGTGGTGGTCCGGGCGGCGTTGCGGCGTTGCACGCTGCCGTGCAGGTGCACATGGGTGAACACCCCGGGCAGCAGGCGGCGCACCCCACGGAACAGCCGACCCATCTGGTCCGGTGCTATGCCGTCGACCTGGGCCCGCAGCCAGGGCTGGAAGTCGACCCCCAGGTGGGCGGTGAGCAGCAGCGGGTAGAGCAGGGTCTGGCAGAACTGCCGGTAGCCGGCCCAGGGCTCCCCCTCGACCAGCGGGGCGAACGATCCCACGTCGATGAAGACCGGTCGGGTGCCCCGCCATTGCAGGTTGTACGCCGAACCGTCCTTGGTGGTGAAGCCCGCCGGCAGGGCCGCCCGGAGGATCTCCAGGTGCAGCAGGGCGGCGTCACGCAGCATCGTGACGGACCACTCGTAGGGGTGGGAGACGAACGGAATGCGTTCGTGTCGCAGGACCGCCGCCCACCCCTGGGGGGCGCTCGCGCTCGGCAGCTCCTCGGTGCCGCAGACCTTGCCGTCGGCCATCAGGGCCGGGAAGAAGTCGGTGCCGCTCAGGGCCCGCCAGTGTCCCGCAGCGGTCTCGTCGAGCCCGCGCAACACCTGGACGCCGGCGTGGAAGACCTGGTTGGCCGGGTCCCGGAAGGAACCGGGCTCGGCCCGCAGCCCGGTGCCGGGCGGCGCGGAGGCGGTGCCGGGTCGGTCGGTGTCGGGCGGTGCGGGGTGGTGCAGGTGCGGGAGCGCCATGCCGATCAGCTCTGGTCGGTGGGCTGGCGGCGGAACCGGCTGACCAGTCTGCGCCAGTAGAGCTTGGCGGCCACCGCGACCCCGGCGACCCCGCCGATGACCGCCTGCACGATCAGGCTGCCGGATCCCGCGTCCAGGTAGGCCAAGTGGTTCACCGACCGCTCCTTCCCCTCGCCGTGTCGAATCGCCACCCCGACCAGGAAAGCTGACATTCAGGATTTATCTGGTCGAGCCGGACTTCTGCCACCGTACGCCGAGCTTCGCCGCCCTGTCGGGCAGAACGCCCACATCCCCTGTCCGTTTCGTTCAAGACGGTGACCACCGCTCGGTCGTAGCCTGCGGCCATGACCCCAGAACTGGATCTCATCGGCATCGTCAGCACGGACCTGGCCCGCAGCCTGGCCTTCTACCGCCGGCTGGGCCTCGACATCCCACCCGAGGCGGAACGGGAACCCCATGTGGAGGTACGGCTGCCCGGCGGTCTGCGCCTGGCCTGGGACGACCTGGACACCATCCGCTCCTTCGATCCGGACTGGACTCCCCCGGTCGGTGGCGCGCGGGTGGCCCTGGCCTTCCGCTGCGCCGACCCCGCCGAGGTGGACCGCTGGTACGCCGAACTCACCGCCGCCGGGGCCCACGGTCACCGGCCGCCCTGGGACGCGGTGTGGGGGCAGCGGTACGCGGTCGTGCACGACCCGGACGGCAACGCCGTCGACCTCTTCGCCCCACTCCCCACCCCCGAGGGGTGAGCAGCTGCCTTCCCCCGCGTGGGCCCGGTTCAGTCGGTGAGCAGGGCGGTGGGGGCCACACCGGCCAGGGCCCGCACCTCCCGGGTCAGGTGCGCCTGGTCGGCGTAGCCGGCCCGGGTGGCCACCTCGGCCAGGGACACCCCGGACCGGGCCAGGGCCAGGGCCCGGCGCATCCGCAGGATCCGGGCCAGGGTCTTCGGGCCGTACCCGTACAGGTGTCGGCTGTGTCGCAGCAGGCTGCGCGCGTCCAGGCCGACCCGGGCGGCGGTCTCGGCCACGGTGGCCCCGGCGGCCAGGGCGGCGGACACCCGCCGGCCCAGCGGATCCGGCCCACCGCAGGCCCGCAGTCGCCGCACCGCCTCCGCCACCAGGACCGCGCCCACCCCGGCAGCACCCGGGGTGCCGAGGCCGGCGGCGTCCGCTCCGCCCGGCGGTGACCCGGCGGGCCTCGACACGGCGGCGTCGGCGGCGCGGTCGGCCAGGGCCCTGGTCGCTCTGGCGCCCCAGAGGTCGGCGAGGGGCACCCGCCGGTCCCGCAGCTCCACGGCCGGGATCCCGAACACTGCCGGACCGACCCCGGGTGGCAGGCGCAGCCCGACCCAGTCCTCGGCCGGCGCGCTCTGGTTGAGGTAGGCGGTCCGGTCCGGCCCGGCGACCAGCAGTCCGGCCCGGCTGGACCAGAGCAGATCCAGGCAGCCGTCCGGGAGCACCCGCACGGGTCGCGGCTGTGCCGGGGCGGTGCTGCTCCACAACACTGCGCCGGCAACCCCGGCCGGACCTTCCCGGTACACGCCGTCAGTCTGCCCCGCCGAGGGTCGGGTTCGGCAGTCGGACGGTGAACACCGTACGGCCGGGTCGGCTGTCCAGGGCGACAGTGCCGTGGTGGGCGGCCACCACGGCGGCGACGATGGCCAGGCCCAGGCCGGTGCTGCCGTGGGTACGGGAGCGGGAGCTGTCCCCCCGGGCGAACCGTTCGAACACCTCGTCCCGCAGTTCGGGGGGAACCCCGGGGCCGTCGTCGGTGACACTGAGTTCGGCGGCCTCGCCGACCAGCCGCAGGCCGGTGGTGACCGTGCTGCCCGGCGGGGTGTGCACCCGGGCGTTGGCCAGCAGGTTGGTCAGCACCTGGTGCAGCCGGGCGGGATCACCCGGTACCCGGATGACCTGGTCGGGCAGGTCGAGCTGCCAGCGGTGGTCCGGGCCGGCGACATGGGCGTCGCTGACCGCGTCGATGACCAGGGCGGTGAGGTCGACCGACTCCACCGCCAGGGGGCGGCCGGAGTCCAGCCGGGCCAGCAGCAGCAGGTCGTCGACGAGGTTGGTCATCCGGATACTCTCCGACTCCACCCGGCGCAGGGCGTGGGCCACGTCGGCCGGTACCCGGTCGTGGCCTCGGCGGGCCACCTCGGCGTAACCCCGGATCGCGGCCAGCGGGGTACGCAGTTCGTGGCTGGCGTCCGCGACGAACTGGCGTACCCGGGTCTCGCTGGCCTGACGGGCGGCCAGCGCGGCGGCGACATGCCCGAGCATCCGGTTCAGTGCGGCACCGACCTGCCCGACCTCGGTACGGGGATCGGTGTCGGCGGCCGGCACCCGCTCGGAGAGGGCCACCTCGCCGCGGTCCAGCCGCAGTTCGCTGACCCTACCGGCGGTGGCGGCCACCCGGCGCAGCGGACGCAGGGTGGCCCGGACGATCAGCGTGGCGGCGGTGCCGGCGACCAGCAGCCCGACGGCGGTGATCCCGGCCTGGGCCAGCACCAGCCATCCCACGGTCTCCTGGACCCCGGCCAGCGGTATCCCGAGCACCCGCACGGTGCCGGCGGTGGAGGTGCGGGCCACCAGCCGGTAGCTGCCCCGGTCGCCGAGGTCGCGGCTGTGCGCGCGGCCGTCGGCGGGCACCGTGGCCAGGGCGGCCACCTCCTCGACCGGTACCGCCTGCTCCTGCCGGTCGGCCAGGGTCCACGCCTCGGTTACCTGTCCGTCGACGATCCGGGCGTTGATGGTGCCGGGCGGGAATCCGCGCGGCACCCGAATCTCGGACCAGGCCGGGGTGCCCGGTCCGGGTTCCCCCGACGGCCCGCCGCGCATACCGGTCATCGGCAGCAGTTGCTCGTCCACCCGGGAGATCAGGAACTCCCGCAGCGCCGCCGTGGTGATCCCGCCGATGGCCAGGCTGACCACGGCCAGCAGGGCCACCAGGGTGACCACCAGCCGGGTACGCAGGGACCAGCCCGCCAGCCAGCGCCGCAGCATCCCTCACTCCGCCGGTTTGAGCAGGTAGCCGGCGCCCCGCAGGGTGTGGATCATCGGCTGCCGACCGGCGTCGATCTTCTTGCGCAGGTACGAGATGTACAGCTCGACCACGTTGGCCTGGCCGCCGAAGTCGTAGTGCCACACCCGGTCGAGGATCTGCGCCTTGCTCAGCACTCGACGGGGATTGCGCATCAGGTACCGCAGCAGTTCGAACTCGGTGGCGGTCAGGGTGATCAGTTGGCCGTCCCGGCGGACCTCGTGGCTGTCCTCGTCCAGGGTCAGGTCCCCGACGGTCAGCACGGACTCCTGTTGGGCGGTGACGGCGAAGCCGGAGCGGCGCAGCAGGGCCCGCAGCCGGGCGATCACCTCCTCCAGGCTGAACGGCTTGGTCACATAGTCGTCCCCGCCCACGGTCAGCCCGGCGATGCGCTCCTCCACCGCGTCCCGGGCGGTCAGGAAGAGCACCGGCACCGACGGGTTGTCCGCACGCAGCCGGCGGAGCACCTCGAAACCGTCGAAGTCGGGCAGCATCACGTCGAGGATCACGGCGTCGGGCTGGAACTGTCGGGCCAGTCGGAGGGCATCCGTGCCGTCCCCGGCCGTCCGCACCTGCCAGCCCTCGTAGCGCAGGGCCATCGACAGCAGGTCGGTCAGGGTCGCCTCGTCGTCGACCACCAGCACCCGGACGGGTTCGCCGTCGGGCCGGCACAACGGCACCCGACCCGGCCCGTTCTCCCTCTCGGTCATCATGGCCTCATCGTGGTCCGGCACGCGGGAGGCGACCTGTGCGGATCCTGTGGGCCGGCTGTGGGTACGGGCGGCTCACTCGCTGGCCCCTACCGGGTCGGTGCGCACGAAACGCATCGTCCAGGCGGTTCCGTCGGGACGCTGGCGGGCGTACAGATGATCGGCGGCCGGGGTGGGCGCGGCCTCCGGGCGACGCAGCACCCACAACCGGGGCGGCGCACCGTCCGGACCGGCGGGTAGTTCCCGCACCAGGTCGTGGGCCGGGCCACCGACAAAGCGTACGGTCACCTCACTCATCACCCGTTCCCCTCCAGACTCCCTGGTATCGCGGCTCCCCGGCTCGCACGCTAACGCACTGACCGCCGACAGAAGCCGGTTTGCCCTGATCGGAGGTGGGGTACCGGTGCCCGAAGGCGGGTGCGGCAGCCGGGCAGGCACCCGGCGAAGGGCAAGGGGCGGTCGATGAGAACGCTGGACGGGCGGTACCGGCTCGAACAGCGCATCGGCGTCGGTGGGATGTCCGAGGTGTGGCGGGCCCACGACACGGTGCTGGACCGGCCGGTGGCGGTCAAACTGGTGTCACCGGACCAGCCGGACTCGTCGGTGGCACGCATCCAGGCCGAGGCCCGTTCCGCCGCCCGGCTGGTGCATCCCAACATCGCCAGCGTGCACGACTTCGGCACCTGCGCCACCATCCCCGGCCGGGAGACGCCGTACCTGGTGATGGAGCTGGTGCAGGGCGAGACCCTCGCCGCCCACCTGCGGGTCGCCCCGCTGGACTGGCGCATCGCGGCCCGGGTCTGCGCGGAGGTCAGCGCCGCCCTGGCCGCCGCGCACGCGCACGGCATCGTGCACCGTGACGTGAAGCCGGCCAACGTGATGCTCACCCCTTCCGGGGCCAAGGTGCTCGACTTCGGTATCGCCACCCCGGCCGGTGCCACCGAGACCATGCCGGAGGGCATGGTGGTCGGCACTCCGGCCTATCTGGCCCCGGAACAGCTGCGTCGGGCGCCCATCACCCCGGCGGCCGACATGTACGCCCTCGGGGTACTGCTCTACTGCTGCCTGACCGGGCGACTGCCGTACGCGGCCGACAGTGTCACCCAGTTGCTGGGGCCGGACCGGCGGCAGCCCCCGCAGCCCCTGCCGGAGGTGCCCGGGCTGCCCGCCGAGGTGGCCGACATCTGCCGGCGCTGCCTGGCCGAGGAGCCCTCCCGGCGGCCCAGCAGCCTGGTCACCGCGCTGCTGTTGGCCGAGGTGGTGGACGCCCGGGTGTACGTGCCGATGCACGAGCCGCTGCTACCTCGACAGCGCCCGGCACCGGTGAGCCCCTGGACGGAGCGGGCCGCCGCCGCGGCCACCGAGGCGGCCGTCGGGGTGCAGTGGAGCCGCCACGGCGACTGACCTCCCGGTTTCACCGGGTCCGGCTCGGGTAGCCGGGCGGTGAGTGACGGGAGGAACGCGATGAGTTCCTGGCTTAACGAGGTTGCCGCCGTGACCGCCGAGGGCGGCCACATCCACACCGACGACGAGGCGCTGTCCACCGCCCTGGCCTCACCACTGGCACGACACTGCACCGGGCTGACCCCCTCGCAGCTGCTGGCCGCCGCGTACGCGTCCTGCCTGCACCATGCCGCCGTGGAGGCGGCCGGCGGGATCACCGACGAGGCACACACCGTGCAGGTACGCGCGGAGGCGAAGCTGGGCCGCGACGACGACGGGCGGTACCGGGCCGACGTGCACGCCTCGATCTCCTCAGCCGGGCTGAGCCGCCAGCAGCTGGCGGAGCTGGTCGAGCACGCCGACCGGCTGTGGCCCTTCTCCCGCGAGGACGGCAGCCGACACCGGCTGACGGTCAGCCCGGCGGAGAACGGGCGGCATTAGGCGATCGGGTGTCGCAGCCGGTCCGGCCCGGACCGGCTGCGGACGGACACCTCCAGCGAGTGGGTCGGGGTGGCGGCTGGGCCGACCGCCCCATCAGTGGCTTCCGCAGGGCCGACAGCGGGGTGGGCCGTTCGGTGGAGGCGATCAGGGGGACCGTTCATTGACCCAAGATCACCTTTTCCGGGCAGTTGTTGGTGACATTACGGTCATTGCCGAAATAGCCGGTTGGCGCAATTTGTGAGCCACCGGAACGAATATGGAGTTTCACCCGGCCGTTAGCCGCAAATTGTGACGCATGCCATCAACCCACCCGATGCCAGCGCGCCCTGGGCTCTCTAACCTCGGCGAATGCACCCCGACGACGACATCGACCAGACGCTGCCCCCACAGCAACCGGCGAGCCTATCGGCCGACGGAGCATCATCCGAACGGGCCGGCAGGCACCGCGCCACCCTCCCGGGCATCCGGGCCCGGCTGGGTGGTACCCGGCTCCGGGTGGCCCTGGCCACCGGCCTGACCTGCTGCCTTGGGGCGACCGCGGTGGCGGTGGCGGCTGTCCGCGCAACCGACGAAGGCCCGCGGGCACAGGTCGCCGAGGCGGTGGCCGACCGGGCCCGGCTCGTCGAGGAGGGCCCGGCCTCCCGGTCCCTGGCACGCAGCCCCTCGCCCACCCCACCGGCCAGCCCCAGCCCTTCGGCCTCCCCCTCGGCCAAGCCGTCAGCCACCCCGAAGCCGAAGAAGACCACCGCCAAGCCGACCCGACCGCCCCGCCCCAAGCCGGTCGCCGGGCTCACCCAGGTGCAGATGGACAACGCCAAGGTGATCGTGGACGTCGGGGTCGAGATGAAGATCCCCCGCAAGGGCCTGGTCGTCGCCGTGGCCACCGCCATGCAGGAGAGCACCCTGCTCAACTACGCCAGCGGGGTGCTGCCGGAGTCCCAGAACTACCCCCACCAGGCCATCGGCTGGGACCACGACTCCGTCGGGCTGTTCCAGCAGCGTCCGAGTAGCGGCTGGGGCACCGTACGCGACCTGATGCGTCCCGCATACGCGTCCCGCGCCTTCTACGAGGCCCTGCTCCAGGTGCCCGGCTGGCAGCAGATGGCCGTGACCCTGGCGGCCCAGGCCGTGCAGGTCTCCGCGTACCCCTACGCCTACGCCCAGCACGAGCAGCGGGCGGAGACCATCGTCGCGGCGCTGCTCAGCTAGGCGCCGGTCAGGGCCGCTGCTTGGGCAGTACGACCACCCGGCCGAAGAACTCGTCGATGCGGTGCACCACATCGTTGAAGTCGTCGAGATCGATCGGCTTGGTGACGTACGCGTTGGCCTGCAAGGTGTAGCTGCTGATGATGTCGGTGTCGGCGTTGGAGGTGGTCAGCACGACGATCGGGATGCTGCGCAGGTCCGCGTCGCCCTTCACCTCGCCGAGCACCTGGCGCCCGTCCATCCGGGGCATGTTCAGGTCGAGCAGGATCACGTCCGGGCGGTGAGCCCCGCTGTGCCTACCCTCCCGGCGCAGGAACTCCATCGCCTCCTGGCCGTCGCCGACCACGTCGATGACCTTTTCGACGTCCGAGGTCGCCAACGCTTCCTCGATCATGAGCACATCACCCGGGTCGTCGTCCACGACGAGGATGCGAACCGGGTCATGGGTACGAGCGGCCATCATTACCTGCCTCAGGTCGGCGAGGACGGGATCGACGATCCCATACTGGCGGGAATCTAGCCCATTCCGGCACTGTCGTCCGGGCCCGGGTCGGCAGTACCGTACCCGAGCACATCGGCCAGTCCGGTCACCTTGAGCACCCGTTCCACCCGACCCCTGGCGCCGGTGATCCGCAGCCAGCCACCCTGCGCCGCGGCACGGTTGTCACCACGGACGAAGACCGCGATCCCGGTCGAGTCACAGAAGGTCAGGTCGGACAGATCGACCAGCAGGCGCCGCTGCCCCGCCGCGGCCAACCGGTCGATCGCCTCGTTGAGCTCCGGGGCACTGCTCATGTCGAGCTCACCGGCGAGACACAGGCGGGCCGGCCCTTCCGCGTCACGACCGGCGTACGTGACGGTCAACGTCACGGCAATCCCCTCTCGCCGCCTGAGGACGAATGCTTGCAGTGGGCGAAGTATAGAGCGCGCCGCCGGGCGGGCCGCAGTTACGCCGCCGGTGGGTGGTCGGGCCGCCCGACCGCCGGCAACGAGGCCGCACCGGCGGCCAGGAAGGCCGCCGCACGCGGAAAATCGTGCAGGGTGACCACGTAGTGCCGCAGGGTAGCCCCGACCGCGGTGGCCGGCACTCCCCGACTGGCCAGAATGGTCACCAGCCAGTCGACGAACTCCGTGAACAGTGAGCCGTCGTCGACATAGAGGGCGGCGGCCAGGAAGTCCAGGATGTAGCCGAGGTCGCTGACCGTGGAGTCCAGTTGGGCCGGGGTGTAGTCCCGGGTGGCCGGGATCCGCCGGGTCAGGTCGGCCAGGGCGCTGTCGATCAGCTCGCCACGACGGCTGACCAGGCTGGGGTACTCGTCGTCGGCCAGATGGGCCAGCGCGGCCGGTGCGGTGGCCCGCAGCGCCCGCTCGTCGGCGAGCAGGTCCGCGGCGGTGGGCCCGTCCGGCGCCCAGGCCACCCCGAGCCGCCGCGCCCACCGGCCGTCCGTGCCGAAACCCCGGCCGCCGACCACTACCGGCACGTCCGAACGCCGGCAGGCCTCGATCATCCGATGCGCCTGCGGCAGTCGCATCGGCAGCGCACAGGCCAGGGCGACCGCGTACGCGTCATGCCGGTGCAGGTACGACACCAGGTGCGCGGCCGGCACGCTGGCCCCCAGGAAGGTCACCTGCCAGCCCTGCAACCGCAGCACCTCGGCGACCAGCCGGGCCGGCAGGGCGTGCCACTCACCGTCCATACAGGCCACCACGATCCGACCCCGGTCGCCTCGGACATTGGCGTACCCGGCTACCGCCGCCACCACCCGCTCGCTGACGTGGGTTGCCGCATGTTCCTGGGCCACACTCCACTCGTTGCGGGCCCAGCGCTCCCCCACCTCGGCCTGGGCCGGTGCGACCAGGTCCAGCAGCACCCGGTCGGCGGGCACCCCCGCCTCGAGCAGTTCCCGGGCCACCTCGATGGCGGCCGACTCGTCGGCCTCGGCCAGGCAGTGCAGGTACCGCGGATAGAGTGCGGCGAGGGAGGTTTCCGTCGTCGCCATGGTCACGGTGTCGTCGCCCCTTCCCGAGCCACCCCGGTCGGAGTGGGGACCGCGTGCAGGTGTCGGTGCGGCCGGCCCCCGACGCCGGCGGCACGCAGCGCGAGCACCGCGATGTCGTCGTGGTCACGCTGGGCCAGCCAGTCGCAGGTGACCTGTTCGATTCGTTCGGCCAGGGCCGGAGCCGGCATCCGCTGGCAGCCGGTCAACGCCTGCATCAACCGGTCGGTGCCGAGTTGCTCGACTCCCCGCCGGCCACCCCGGGCCTCGGTCACCCCGTCGCTGTAGAGCAGGCAGGTCTCGCCGGGGGCCAGTCGGGTGGAGACCTGATCGACCCGGGGATCGGCGACCACCCCGATGAGCATCCCGCTGAGCGGGAGCTGTTCCACCTCGCCGGAGGCGCGCACCACCAGCGGAGGCAGATGACCGCCGCCGGCCAGGGTCAACGACAGTCCACCGTCGCGGTGCGGCCGGACCACTCCCAGGACCATCGTGGCGAACCGGCCCTGCCCGTGCGCCAGGGTGGTCTCCAGCAGCGCGTCGTTGAGCAGCCGCAGCAGCCGGGCCGGTTGTGACTCGATACGGTGCAGGGCGTGCAGGCACTGGCGCAGCTGACCGGTGAAGACCGCAGCCTCGACCCCCTTGCCGGAGACGTCACCGAGGAAGAACACCGAGCCGCCGTCGGGCAGCCGGTGTGCGCCGTAGAAGTCCCCACCGATGCGCAGACCGGCCTGCGCCGGCCGGTACGCCGTGCCCCACTGCACCCCCGGCGCCTGCGCCGGTTCCACCGGCAGCAGGCTGGCCTGCAAGGTGTCGGCCACCTCGGCCTGGTTGCGGTAGAGCAGGGCGGTGGTCAGCGCGGCCCCGGCCCGGTCGGCGAAGGCCCGCAGCAGGTCCAGATCGTCCTCGGTGTACCACCGGGGCGCCGGACGGGCCACCAGCAGTACGCCTGCGGGGGCGTCCCGACCGGGCAACGACACCAGTCGGGCGCAGACCTCGGCCGCGTTGTGCCCGGGCAGCCAGCCCGCCTCGACCGCCTGCTCGGCCAACCAGTCGACCGTGTGCGGCTGCACCCCGTGCAGGCTCTCGGCGACGGCCGCGGGCATCTCACCGGTGTGCAGCGCCCCTCGGTCCAGGGTGGACTGCCCGTCGTCGGCCTGACTGGCCCGCCACCACCGGGCGCGTCCCGAGCGGGGGGCCAGAATCAGCACCGCCGTCTCGGCCAGGGTCGGCACGGCCAGCCGGACCACCGCGGCGGCGGCCCGGTCGGGATGCAACGGATTGCCGAGCTTCTCCCCCACCATCGCCAGGAAGGCCGATCGGGCCCGCTCGGCCGCCAGGGCGTCGACCGGCCCGGTGTGTTCGCTGAGGTCTTCCACGTACCAGCAGCTGCGCCCGGCGGATAACGACACCCGGCGGACCCGCAGCCGGCGTCCGTGCCGGGTGATCTCGGCGACCGGGCCGGGCAGGGCCTCGAACTCGGCGCAGCTGCCGCCCACGACGATCTCCGGCAGCAACCGCGCGGCGACCGGGCTCACCTGCCACACCACGCCGTCCGGGCCGCACAGCACCAGGCCCTCCCGCAGGTGCTCGACGACCACCGGCCAGTCGGCGGCGCTCAGCGACGGATCGATGGCGGGCAGTGCGGCTGCGGACAGGTCGGTGCGCCACGCCGGCTCCTGCGGGGCATTCGGCGTGAACCGTCCGTCGCCGGGGTCGATGTCCCTGACGTCGGCACCAGTCACCAGATAAGCCCCACTCCATCTCGATTCCGCACCCACGCAGCGGCGGTGTGCCTGGTCGCTGTCCC
The DNA here is from genome assembly GCF_043198155.1 of Micromonospora sp. NPDC048871. Lineage (NCBI taxonomy): Bacteria > Bacillati > Actinomycetota > Actinomycetes > Micromonosporales > Micromonosporaceae > Micromonospora > Micromonospora sp. NPDC048871. The sequence goes on from NZ_JBICUM010000002.1 coordinate 90,460, forward strand.
GCCCCCAGGGTACGCCGGTGTCGTCGCCGCGCCACCCAGGCGGCCGTCGGGCAGCCCGTTCGACCGCCGCTCAGGTGGCCGTGAGCGGCCCGGTCGACTGCCGTAAGGCGAGGCGCCGTCAAGGTTGTTACGATCCGGACGCCCCCGTCCGCCCGCCACCCCGCGGAAGGCGTGATCGTTGCTGTCCCACGGTCGAAGACCCGAGACCACTCCGTTGAGCGTGTCAGTCGACCGGTCCGATCCCGACATTCCGGTGATCCGGGTGGGTGGCGACCTCGCCTACACCACGGCCGGGCCGCTGCGTACGGAGATCGACCGGGAACTGCGGGCCGGTCCCCGCGCCCTCGTACTCGACTTCGCCGACCTCCAGTTCATCGACAGCACCGGGCTCAGCATCATCGTGCACGCCTGGCGGGAAGGGCTGCGCGACGGGGTGACCCTGCGGCTGCGCGCGGTGCCCCGGTTCCTGGCGACCATCCTGGACATGACCGGGGTGACCGGCCTGCTGACTCGCTCGACCGGCGGCGAGGGGCCGGTCAGCACCGAACCGGACGGCCAACCCACCGTCCCCGCCTGAGCGACCGGCCTACGCCGCAGCCCTGCACGGGGGTCGACAGTGGCGCGGACCGCGAAAGACGTACCCCGCGACTTGCGTTCCCTCGTCGGGCTGGGAGCATGGAGTCATGTCCTCACAGCTGTTGGTCATCGAGGTCAGCCGGTTCGACGTCGGACATGCGGAGCTGCGGCTCACCGGTGACCTGGACTTCGACAGCGCTCCGGAACTGATCGCCGCCGTCGAGCAGGTACGCCGGGACGGCTACCAGCACCTGGTCATCGACCTGGCCGGAGTGAGTCTGTGCGACTCCTCGGGCCTCAGCGCTCTCGTGGTGGCCCACCGGGGCAGCCCGGTGCCGATCCGCCTGACCGGTGTCAACCCCAACCTTCGCCAACTGCTGGACCGCACCGGTCTGGCCGAGCTGCTCCAGGTGTCCGCGGCCGGCGACGACGACGTGCAGGCGGCGGGCTGACCGGGCGCCCACCGGGTTCGGGGGTGCCCCCGACCCTGGGACCAGGGGTCGGGGGCCGGAGGAATGCTCAGGTGGCCGCGACGACCGGCCCGGCACGGCGGGCCTCGGGGGTCGACTCCGCGTCGTCGGGGGCCCCGGAATCCGGCGTCTGGAACAGATAGCGGACGAACTCCGCATCCGTGTCGTCGTCGCCGGGCCACTGTCCCGCGCAGTCGACCCCGATCACCTCCCGCCCGGTGCCGTCGGTCTCCTCCAGCAGCGCCCACAGGCTCACCGGATAACAGCGGGTGTTCTCCGGAGCCAGGAGCCATCGGGAGTACCAGCCGGGCCTGGCCGGGACGATCTCGACAATCCGCTTCATGACGACCTGCCCTCCGCATGCCATCGGAAGATCTCCGGTCCACGGCGATCATCTGCGCCGGTCGGGTGAGCGGCCCTCACCCGGCGGGGATGAAGCGTCGCCGACCGTCACCGACCCGGTCCGGCCGCTCGTTTCGTGCCCGGCGGCGACGGGAAGGCCACCGCTGAGCCCGGAGCAGAACACCAGCGAAAGCGAGGTGTCAGCATGCGCAAGCAGATGGAGGGCGACAACCAACGTAGGCGGGCATTGGCCCGACAGGCCCGCGAGCGCGGCACCCAGGCCGCCGACACCGGGGCCAGCCTGAGTTCGTCAAAGCAGCTCACCCATCTCGACCAGGCCCGGCGCGACGGCCCACCGCCGGCCGGTAGCCGGCACAAACCGAACACCACACGCGGTGGTCCGGCCCCGCCGCCGGCCGCTGTCCCGCAGACCCAGCGACCCCTGCCCGAGATGGACCCGACCTCTGCCGGAGTGGAGCCGATCGGCTACCAGGACCTCGTCGCCGAGGTCGGTCGCCGGGCCGGCGTCGACTTCCGCACCGCCAAGGTGGGCGTGGAGTCCACCGTGCTGGTCCTGGCCTGGGCCCTCGGCGCGGAACAGCGACAACGCCTGCTCCAGTCCGTCCCGGCGTCACTGCACAGTGTCGTACCGGTCGACGGTGTCGAACGGCACTCGGATCTGCCCGGCTTCCTGTCCGAGGTCGGACGGCTCAGCGGCCGCAGCCCGGAGCAGGCCCGCTACCAGGTCGAGGCCACCCTGGCGACGCTCGCCGAACACGATCACGACCTGGTCGAGTCGTTGCACGTGCCGGACGACCTGCGGGAACTGCTCAACCCGCCGGCCGTCGGTGGTGGGCTGGTCGGGGCCAGCAGCGCCACGCCGCCCCTGACCGGTGCGCAACGTAGCGCCGCGCTGACCGACCTGCCGTACTGGTCGGACGACGGCGAGGCCCTGACCCGCACCCTGGTGCTACCGGCGGACAGCCTGGACCGGGTCCTGGACCGTCTCGATCAACTCCGCGACCAGATCGGTCGAGGGCCCCGCATCGGCCGGGCGGACCCGAGCACGGCCGTGCTCAGCGTCAGCACCGGCAGCGCCCGTGGGGTGACCGAGCTGGACGTGGACCTGGCCCACGCGGTGGACGCCGCGATCGACGAGGCGGGCGCGGGCCTGTCCTCCGGCTGAGCCGACCCGGGTGTGGGCCGACCGGTCGGCCAGCCGCACGGTGGCCGGCCCCCGCCGCGCCCACACCAGGGGGTGGTCAGCGGGCCCAGGCCGGCATCTCCGGGGAGGTGCTCTCCAGTGGTACCGCGTTGGCCGGGACGAGGCCCAGTTGGGCCGCCGAGCGGGGCAGGGCGGCGTCCAGGGCCCAGTCGGCGCCGATCCGGGCCCGGTTGCCGGGGATGGCCAGCAGGTGATACCCGCGGGTGACCGCCTTGGCCGGCAGGCCGGACAGCGGCACCTTCAGCGGGTTGGCGGCGGCCTGCTTGCCGCCCAGGTCGACCACCCAGCCCAGGTCATGGTGCTTGTACGGGCGACGCCGGCCCTGGCCGTACGAGGCGGCGATGTTGTGGGCGGCGAGTCTGCCCTGCCGCTGGGCGTGCTGGGCGGTCATGGTGCAGATCTCGCCCGGCCGGGTCAGGTCGGGCACGGCGGCGGCGTCACCGCAGGCGTACACCTCGGGGAAGCCGGGGACGTTGAGGTACTCGTCGACGACCAACCGACCCTTCTCGGTACGCAGACCCAACTGTGCCACGAAGGGGTCGGGGCGTACCCCGACGCACCAGACCAGGGAGCAGGTGGGCACGTACTCCCCGTCGGTGAGTTTTACCCCGTCGGCGGTGGCGACCGCCACGGAGGTACCCATCCGGACGTCCACGCCGCGGCGGCGCAGCACGCGGTCCGCGGTGCGGGACATCCGCTGGTCCAGCTCGGGCAGCACCCGGGGTGCGACATCCAGCAGCATCCACTTGGGGCGGATCTTCAGTCGGGGGCGTTGGGCGGCCAGGGCGTCGGTGAACAGCTGGCCGTGGGCGGCCACCTCCGTACCGGTGTAGCCGGCGCCGACCACCACGAAGGTCGCCCGGGCCTGCTGCTCGGTGGGGTCGGTCGCCTGCTCGGCCAACTCCACCTGCCGAACCACATGGTCGTGCAGGTAGACCGCCTCGGGCAGGCCACGGAAGCCGTGCGCGTACTCGGTCACCCCGGGGATGGGCAGCAGCTTGTTGACGCTGCCGACGGACAGGACCAGCCGGTCGTAGGCCAGCCGGTTGCGATCCCCCTCGGCCTGGGTGAAGCCCACCCACCGATTTTGCAGGTCGACGTGGTCGGCCTCCCCGATGACCACCCGGACGTCGTCCAGGGTGCCGGTCAACGGCACGGCGATCCGGCCCGGCTCCACCACCCCCGCCGCCACCTCAGGCAACAGCGGCAGATACAGGAAGTAGTCGGTCGAGTTGAGCAGGACGATCTCGGCCCGGCCCCGGGCCAGCCGGCTCAATGTCTTCGCCGCGTGGTAACCGGCGAACCCGGCTCCCACGATCACCACACGAGGTTTCGTCATCCTGGCCCGGTTCCCGTGGGCGGCCGGGACAAACGTCAGGTCAGCGCCGTTCGGTGATGACCTCTTTCGACCCCGGTACGACATTGCGGGTCGCCCGCAGGCTGGTGATGGTGACGGTGATCAGCACGGCGACGATGACCAGCAGGGAGATCTCGGTGGGGATCACCGGGACGCTCTCCCAGATGCCGTGCGCCCAGTGCAGGCCGAGCTTGACCCCGATGAAGGCCAGGATGATCGCCAGCCCGTAGGTGAGGTGCACCAGTCGGCTCAGCGCCGCGTGCAGCACGAAGTACAGAGCGCGCAGGCCCAGCAGGGCGAAGGCGTTGGTGGCGAAGACCAGGTACGGGTCCTCGGTGATGCCGTAGACGGCCGGCACGGAGTCGACCGCGAAGACCACGTCGGTGGCCAGTACGGCGACCACCACCAGCGCCAGCGGGGTCAGGGCCCGTCGACCGTCGACCCGTACGGTCATCTTGGTGCCGTGGTACTCGTTGACCACCGGCATGAACCGGCGCAGCAGGCGAACCGAGCGCATGTTGGCGATGTCGACGCTCTGTTCGTGGCCGCTGAAGGCGTCCCGGATCAGCTTGGCGGCGGTGACCAGCAGGATCAGGGCGAAGATCAGGAAGGCGAAGTCCAGGGTCTGCAGGGCCGCCGCGCCGACGGCGATGAAGACGCCGCGCAGCACCAGGGCACCGGCGATGCCGAACAGCAGCACCCGCTGGGCGAGCACGCTGGGCACCGCGAAGGCGGCCAGCAGCAGCATGAAGACGAAGAGGTTGTCGACCGACAGCGACTTCTCGACCAGGTAGCCGGCCAGGTAGTCGATGCCCTCCTGTCTGCCGTACCGGGACCAGACCCAGGCCCCGAAGGCCAGCGGCAGGGCTATGTAGAAGGCCGACCAGCCGAGTGCCTCTTTCAGCGACACCTCATGTGGGCGTCGGGTCACCACGAAGTCGAGCACCAGCAGCGCGATGACCCCGGCGATGGTGATCGCCCAGAGCGAGGGCGTACCGATGGACTGAAAACCGGCAGCTACGTACGACATTTCGGACATGGGGCCTCCTCGAACACCGTGTCATGTTCGAGGTCTCCTTCACCCAGTATTCGCTGGGCAACCACCCGAGGCGCACCCCGGGCGCGCCGTACTGACCGGTATGGTTCGTGGGAAGTACTCCCCTCGTCCCGACAAGGTTAGGACAGCCGTCAGGACCCCGCCAGGCGGGGGGATGCGGTCTCGTCTCACCGGGTCGCAGGGCGTACCCCTATCGTGACCGGGGTGAGCGCAGAGCTGTCGAGCGGCCCCCTGACCGGCGTACGCGTGATCGAACTGGCCGGGATCGGACCCGGCCCCTTCGCCGCGATGATGCTCGCCGACCTGGGCGCCGAGGTGATCCGGGTGGACCGGGTCGAGGCGGTGGATCCGACCGGTTTCGGCACCCCGCATCCGGACCTGCTCAACCGGGGCCGCCGCTCCCTGGCGGTGGACCTCAAGTCGGCCGAGGGCCGACAGGTGGTCCTGGACCTGGTCCGCGACGCCGACGTGCTGATCGAGGGCTTCCGCCCGGGGGTGACCGAACGGCTGGGCCTCGGCCCGGCCGACTGCCAGGAGATCAACCCCCGGCTGGTGTACGGCCGGATGACCGGCTGGGGGCAGCAGGGCCCGAACGCCCCGTACGCCGGGCACGACATCGACTACCTGGCCCTGACCGGCGCCCTGCACGGCATCGGCCGGGCCGGACAGCCCCCGGTGCCTCCGCTCAACCTGCTGGGCGACTTCGGAGGTGGCGGCATGATGCTGGCCCTGGGGGTGGTCTCCGCCCTGTACGCGGTGCGCGGCGGCGCGGCCGGTCAGGTGATCGACGCGGCGATCGTGGACGGGGTCAGCGTGCTCAGCACCCAGATCCACGCCCTGCGCCGGTTGGGCATGTGGCAGGACCCCCGGGGGGTGAACCTGCTGGACGGGGGTGCCCCCTTCTACGACAGCTACGAGTGCGCGGACGGCCGGTATGTCGCCGTCGGGGCCCTGGAGCCGAGGTTCTACGAGGAACTGGTGCGCCGTACCGGTTTCCCGCTGCCGCCGGACCAGGCCCTGGACCGTGACGATCCGGCGAACTGGCCGGCCCTGCGGGCGGCCTGGGCGCGGCTGTTCCGCACTCGTACCCGCGACGAGTGGGCGGCCCTGGTGGCCGACTCCGACGCCTGCCTGGCCCCGGTGCTCGACTGGCAGGAGGCGCCCGAGCATCCGCACCTGGCCGCGCGGCGGAGTTTCGTCACCCACGAGGGGGTACGCCAACCGGCCCCGGCCCCCCGCTTCTCCGGCAGCCCGACCTCGGTGCGCCGCCCCCCGCCCTGGCCGGGCGAGCACACCGACGAGGTGCTCGACGAGATCGGCTACCCGGCGCAGCGGGTGGCCGAGCTACGGGCTGCCGGCACGGTGGCCTAGCGCAATCCCCCGGTGTACGGCTCACGGTCCAGCCCGGCCGGGCCGCCAGACCGCCGTCAGCGGCGGCGCAGGGTGGCGCCGGGTGCCATCGCGGGCTCGACGATGTCCCGGTAGTCCCGGGGCAGTTGGACGACCAGTTCGTCGAACTCGCCGCCGGTCACCGCCTCGCGGATGGTGGTGAACACCGCGCCGATCACGGCGCGGGCGGCCGGTTCCTCGATCTGGGCACGCCGGGCCACCCGGGCGACGAACTCTCCGGCGCCGAAGCGCTCGGCGGCCTCGGTGTCCGGTGTCGGCCGCAGCGGCAGGCGCAGCGGCTCCGGCAGTTGCACCGCCAGATCCAGCACCTCACCGCCGGTCAACCGGTCGGCCAGGGTAGCCAGGGTGGCCTGGATCAGGTCCACCGCCCGCTGGGTGGAGGTGCCCGTGCGCTGGGCCACCTGGTCGACGAAGGTGTCGTAGTTCATCGGCGTACCCCCTCGGCGCGCGGTTACCCGCCGTCACGGGACGAAAACCCTCCCCCGGTTCTCCCGCCGTCGGCGCGTGAGCGCCGCCGGGATGGGTAACCGCGCCCGGTCGTGGCCGATCGAAGCCGGGAGGAGCCGACACCATGGCTAGTTACGCCGAGGTACTGCACTACCTGTCCAGCTTGGACTACCCCGCCGGCAGGGACGAGGTGGTGCGCGAGGCGGAACGCGAGGGGGCTCCGCCGGATGTGCTGCACGCCCTGCGGGCGCTGCCGCCGGTCGAGTACGCCAACGGCCGGGAGGTGGCCCGCTCCGCGAGCATCGAGGCGGCTCCGGAGGTGGACGACGCCCAGCGGGCCGCTGTCGGCCGCGACAAGCGCCATCAGCGGGTCTCGCAGCATCTGCGCAGCATCTGAGGTGTCGGGCCCTTCAGGAGGGCGCCCCGGCCACGAACCGCGACCGGAGGCGCCCCTGGGTAGCCACCTGCCCCGGTGGTGCACCGCCGAACCGGTCGGGACCACCAGGCGGCCCACAGTCACTCGAACCGGGCGACTGCTGCTACCGCGAGGATCATACGACAGGCCATCGGCCGAACGGTCAGCAGGGGGTCAACCGACGACCGATTGTGGTCGACAACACCCGTCCCTAGGAGCTGGTGCGGCCGGCCCGGTCGCGGGCCTTGAGGCGCACCGTCGGCAGGGTCGGCGCGGGCAGCGGCGGATCCGGATCGTCCGCTACCGTCCCGAACCGCCGGCCGGCCATCCAGTCCTCGCGGGCGGTCAGGATCTCCTCGTGGCTGCGCCCGACGAAGTTCCACCACATCACCAACGGCTCCTCGAAGGGGGTGCCGCCGAGCAGCATCAGCCGGGTGCCCGGTTCCCCGGAGATGGTGAGCCCGGTGCGTCCGGTGCCCAGCCAGAGCAGCGCCCCGGGTGCCACCCGTACGCCGTCGGCCTGCGCTCCGCCGTCCAGGGCCAGCAGCGCGTACTCGAAGTCGGGGCGCAGGGGCAGGCTCGCCTGCCCGGCACCGGTCAGCTCGACCTGGGCGCCGACCAGGGGGGTGTGCACCCGGGCCGGGGACCGTTCCCCGCCCAACTCCCCGACCAGCAGGGTCACCCTCAGCGCCCCCTCTTCCCAGCGGGGCAGCTGCGCGTGGTGGGCGAAGTCGGCCGGGCCGCCGCGAGCCGAATCCGGTAGCGCCACCCACAGCTGCACCCCGTGCATCAGGGGCGGATGGTCGGCCGGTGACCGTTCGGAGTGGGCGATGCCGTGGCCCGAGGTCATCACGTTGAGCTGGCCGGGACGGATCGGCTGCACGTTGCCGAGGCTGTCGCGGTGCAGGATCTCCCCGTCGAGCAGCCAGGTCACCGTCTGCAGGCCGGTGTGCGGGTGCGGCGGCACCTCCATGCCGGGGCGCTGGGCCACGTCGTCGGGTCCGAAGTGGTCCACGAAGCACCAGGCCCCGACCATCCGCCGGGTGCGCTGGGGCAGCAACCGCCGGACGGTGGTGTAGCGGCCCAGGGGCACGTCGTGCCCGGGCAACAGGACACTGCCGGGGTCCGTGGTGGCCACTCCGGGCGGTCGGGTCTGCGCCGGCATCGACTCGGTACGCTCCACGATCCGACTCTACGCGCCGTCAGCCCGGCGGTGGCCGTCGCCGGAGGTCATCCCCGTCGTACGGCTACCAGGTTCGCTCCGGCCACCAGGTCGAGGAAGATCCGATCGACGGAGCGGTCCCAGGCCGGGGAGCCGAGCACCGTGCCGGCGGGGACTCCGCCGTGCTGCTCGTCGTACACCCGCACGTCGCCGGCCCCGGCGGCGGCCCGCACCCGCACGGGTGCCCCACCGGCCACGGTGACGTCCAGGACGTTGACCCCGCCGGTCACCCGGACCACCATCCCGCCCCGGGTACGCGGCAGCCGCAGCTCGGTGCGGGTGGCCCCACCGGCGAACTCCAGACCGGACACTCGGCCGGCGGTCAGATCGAGTCGCCGTTGGGTGGTTCCCCCGATGATCCGCAGGTCCCACACCAGCCGGGTGTTGAGCAGCAGCCGAGGGGCTGGGCTGCCGCCCGGTGGCCGGCGTGCGCCGTTCGGTGCCGGTGGCCACCGCGGTCTCGGCCCCGTCGAGACGGGCGTCGAGCACCGTCCCGCCGGCCGGTCCGTACACCGAGACCAGGGTTCGCAGGGTGTAGATAGCTCCAACAGCCTTCGACTGTTTTGTGGGCTTGAAGAACTATTCGGAGGATATGGACTTCCGTACCGGGGTGTCCGTCTTCTCGCGTGGGTTGGCCGCTGCCTCCCGCAGCAGCCCTTCGATCCGGTCCACCCCGGCCGACAGCGACATCTCCCGCAGGTACGCCTGGCGGCCCCGACGGCCCATCTCGGCCCGCGCGGGTGGGGGTATCTGCGCGGCCAGCCAGAACCGGTCCGCCAGACTGGCCCAGTCCCCCGGCGGGCAGGACAGCCCCGCCCGCGCTCGTTCCACCAGGGCGGCCGTGTCGCCGCCGGTCGAGGCCACCACGGGTGCCGCACAGGACAGGGCCGCCTGGAGCTTGCCCGGCACGGTGCCGCGCAGGGCGGGCAGATCCCGCAGCATGACCAGTTGGTAGTCGGCGGCGGCGTACAGCTCCGGCATGTCCAGGGGTGACCGTCGCTCGACGAACCGGACGTTGTCGGCGCGCAACTCGGCGGCGAGCCCCCGCACCCGCCGCTCCTGGCCGCCCGAGCCCACCAGGACCAGGTCCATGGTGTTCTCCAGGGCCGCTGCCGCGCGTACCGCCGTCTCCAGACCCTGGCGTGCCCCGATGGTGCCGGCGTGCATCACCACACAGCGATCGTCGCGGCGGACCAGTCCCCGGGCGGCCGACCCGGCCGGGGCGGGCCGGAAGATCCGCTCGTCGGTCCAGTTGAGCACCACCGGCACCCGGTCGGCCTCCACTCCGGTGGCTACCACCGCCTCCCGCAGGGAGGGTGCGCTGACCGCGATCGTGCTGGCGGACCGGTAGGTCCTGGCCATCGCCGCCCGCACCCGGGCGGCCCACCGGTCGTCGTCGGTGTCCTCCACGCTCTGCTCCGCCCAGACGTCCGGCACGTGCAGCACGACCGGCACCTGACCGAGCAGCCGCAGCAGGGCCGCCGAGGCGAAGGCCGCCGCAGGCGGCTGATGGACGTACAGCACGTCCACACCGGCCAGATAGCTCCGCCCGACGAAGGCCGTGCTGGCGGCGAAGGAGAGCCAGGCGGCCATCCTGGGCCGCACGGCCCCGTCGCCGGTGCTGTATCGGGGCACCCGGCGGACCGTCAACCCTCGGCTGCGGGTCTCGTGCCGCCAGCGCTGCCGCCAGCCCGGGTAGACATGTCCGCCGGGGTAGTCCGGAAAACCGGTCAGCACCCGCACCTCGTGGCCCCGGGCGGCCAACTCCTCGGCCAGGCTGCCGGGGATGAAGGCCGGCTCCGGCGGAAAGTGATACGTCAGGATGCCGACCCGCATCGGGACACCCCCACCCTCGGCCGGTCCGGCGCGGCGTGACCCTGACCCGGCGCCGGGTGCGCGTACGATGCCGCCAACCCCTTGCGGGACGGGCGCCGGTGGGCACCGTCCCCGATCGCGGCGCCACCGTGGGCGGCCGCCTCGTCGAGAGGGTTCCCGATGCTCAACGGAGTTCTGTTCGTCTGCCACGCCAACCTGTGCCGGTCACCGATGGCCGAGTTCACCGCGCGTCGGATGCTCGCCGGGCGTCCGGTGAGCGTGACCAGCGCCGGCACGGACGCGGTGGCCGGCCGGCCCATGCACCCGTACGCGGCGGATCTCGTCGCCGCAGCCGGTGCCGATCCGGAGACCTTCCGCACCCGACGGCTGGCGGCGGAGCACCTCACCGAGGCGGTGCTGGTGCTGACCGCCACCCGACGCCAGCGCTCGGTCTGCACCGCGCTGGCCCCGGCGGCCCTGCACCGGACCTTCACCCTGCGCCAGTTCGGCCGGCTGGCCGCGGCCGTCGAGCCGCCCCTGACCGAGCAGGAGGACCCACTGGCCGCCGCGGTCACCGCCGCCACCCTGGCTCGGGCCCGGTTGCAGCCCGCCCCCGGTGACGCCGACGACCTGCCGGACCCCGTCGGGGGCACCCCGGAGGACTTCCGGCACTGTGCGGAGGAGATCGAACGGTCCCTGCGACCCCTGGCGGTGCTCATCGGGACAGCCGGGTGAGTTCCTGGGTGTGGTCGACCGGTGCTCCGGTGCTGCCGCGGTCGGCGTGCCGGCCGGCCGCGGCCCGCCCCGCCGAGGTAGCGGCCCGCCCCGCCGAGGCCGCGGCGGTCTCGGTCACCACCCGATAGGCCTCGTACTGGTAGGCGTCGGCCTTGGGCACCCGCGCCATGTTGAGCACACACCCGAGCAGCCGGACGGAGACCGAGTGCAGGGCCCGGGCGGCCGTGGCCACCTGGGTACGCGAGGTCCGCCCCTGCTGGCTGACCAGCAGCGCACCGTCGGCCTGCACGGCGACGACCACACCGTCGGTGACCGCCAGCAGCGGGGCGGTGTCGATGATCACGATGTCGGCGGACTCCCGCAGGGCCAGCAGCAGATCCGACATGGCCTTGGAACCGAGCAGCTCACTCGGGTTGGGCGGGGCCGATCCGCTGGGCAGCACCAGCAGGGACTTGTCGCCCCACCGCTGCACCACGTCGCCGACGTGCACGTCGCCGACGAGGACGTCGGTCAGCCCCACCCCGGAGTCGACACCGAGGTAGTGGCCCACCTTGGGGCGGCGCAGGTCGGCGTCGACCAGCAGCACCCGCCAGCCCGCCTCGGCCAGGGCGATCGCCAGGTTGCAGGACAGGGTGGTCTTGCCCTCTCCCTGGAGGGCACTGGTGACGGCGATGACCCGGGCCGGCTCGTGCACGTCGACGAAGCGCAGGTTGGTCCGCAGCTTGCGGATCGCCTCGGCGCGGGCCGAGGTGGCGGCCTCCCCGACGATCAGGGGTGCCGTCTGGGCGCTGCCGTCCAGCGGGATCTCACCGAGCAGCGGACTGCCGGTGACCCGCCGCAGCGCGGCGGCGTCACGCAACCGGACATCGGCCATCCCGCGCAGCACCGCCAGACCGATCCCGGCCAGCAGGCCCAGCAGGGCCCCGATCACGGTGTTGCGCACCGGCTGGGGGGAGACCGGGCTGGCGGTCACCCGCGGACCACTGACCACCTCGATCTTGATCGGCCCGGCGCTGCCGTCCGGTCTGGCCTCCACCTTCTTCACGAGTTCCACGAAGTTCGCCGACAGGGCCTCGCTGACCCGCAGCGCGCGGGCCTGGTCGGTGTCGGTCACCGAGGCCCGCAGCAGGACGGTGCCGTTTTCGGTGGAGGTGCTGACCCGACGCTGAATCTCCTCCGCGGTCAACCCGACCCCACGATCGGCGGCGGCGTTCTGGGCCAGCCGGTCGCTGGTCAGCAGTTCGGCGTAGGACTTGACCCGTTGCTGGAGAAAGAGCCCACCCTGGTAGGCGTCCGTCACCCCTTGGCTGGGGGTGGTGACGAAGAAGGTGACCGAGGCGACGTAGCGAGGCTGCGCCCGGACCGTGATCAGGGCGGTCACGCCGAGGGCCACCATCACGGTGACCAGGACGATCCACCAGTGCTGCCGCACGAGACGCAGCTGGCGCAACAGGTCCATCAGGCACGCCTCCGGATCAACCCGGTAACGCCAAAGAACTTCACGAAAACCCCCAAGGTCGACTGAATCTCGTGAAACCATTAAAGCGGCTTATGTGACTTGTGTCCGGAGTTAGGCGTTTCCTGAGGGCGGTCCGCCTCCGCAATGCCCAACCGGACCGGGCGTCCGCCGGAATCGCCCTCCGGCCGGAAAAGATGCGGTTCGGCGTACCGGGAGGTCGCGGAGTCCATGCCGGTCGGGCGCCGCCCGATCACCGCCCTCGCGCCCACCGCCGCCAGGGGATAAGGTCATGGCCGGTGTGCCGGGAAGTCTGGTCGGCGATGTCGCTGCTCCTATCCGACCGACAGGTGGAACCCGCCGATGACCGACCACAACCCGCCCCCACCTCGCCGGGGGGTACGCCGCCTCTTCACCCGCACCTCCTGGCCGGAGGCCCGCTTCCTCGCCGACGTCCTGCGCACGGAGACCGTCGGCGGCGCCCTCCTCCTGGTCGGTGCGGTGATCGCCCTGATCTGGGCCAACTCCCCCTGGGGGGACGGCTACACCGAGCTGGGACGATGGGTGCCCTGGGCCGGCGGCTCGGCCCTGCACCTGGACCTGGATCTCGCCACCTGGGCCGCCGACGGGCTGCTGGCCATCTTCTTCTTCGTGGTCGGCCTGGAACTCAAGCGTGAGTTCGTCGCCGGGGAACTGCGCGATCCCCGCCGGGCCGTGCTGCCGGTCGTCGCGGCGGTCGGCGGCATGGCAGTGCCCGCGCTGATCTATGTAGCCGTCAACCTGTCCGCCGGCGGGGAGGGGCTACGCGGCTGGGCCATCCCCACCGCCACGGACATCGCCTTCGCCCTGGCCGTCCTGGCGGTCATCGGGGCGTACCTGCCGCAGGGGCTGCGCGCCTTCCTGCTCACCCTGGCCGTGGTCGACGACCTGCTCGCGATCACCATCATCGCGATCTTCTACACGGACGACTTCACCCTGCTCCCGCTGCTGGTAGCCGTCGTGCCGATCGCGCTGTTCGGCCTGCTGGTGCAGCGCCGTCGTACCTGGTGGTGGGCGCTCATCCCGCTGGCGCTGGTCGCCTGGACCCTGGTGCACTCCTCCGGGGTGCACGCCACCGTGGCCGGGGTGCTGCTCGGCTTCACCGTGCCGGTGCTCGCCGGCAAGGGTCGCGACGGCCGCCCCGCGCCGGGTCTGGCGGAGCACCTGGAGCACAAGTGGCGGCCGATCTCGGCCGGCTTCGCCGTACCGGTCTTCGCGTTCTTCGCCGCCGGGGTCTCGCTGCGCGGCGCCGACCTGGGTGCGGTGGTCAGCGACCCGGTCGTCATCGGTGTCGTGCTGGGTCTGGTGGTCGGCAAGTTCGTCGGCATCTTCGGCTCCACCTTCCTGCTGGCCCGGTTCACCCGCGCCCGGCTGGACGAGGACATCACCTGGACCGACCTGGTAGGGGTGTCGCTGCTGGCCGGTATCGGGTTCACCGTCTCCCTGCTGATCGGCGAACTGGCCTTCGGCCCCGACAGCCTGGCCGGTGCCAACGTCAAGGCCGCCGTGCTGACCGGCTCGCTGCTCTCGGCGCTGCTGGCCACCCTCGTGCTGGTCCGCCGCAACCGGGCCTACCGGCTGATCGCGTTGAAGGAACAGGTCGACCTGGACCGCGACGGGGTGCCGGACGTCTACCAGCGGCCCGGCGGCTGAGGTCTCAGCGGCTCGATGCCGGCCCGGCCGGGCTGCTGCTCGCCGACGCCCGCCAGCGCTCGGTGGCCAGCAGGCCGGCCCGCAGCATCTGCCGTACCGCCACGATCACGACCACCCCCACCAGGGCCGACCAGGAAGCCACCGCGGCCAGCCGCAGCAACCCGGCGGCGACCAGCAGGTCCAGCAGCACCCCGAGAGCCGTCGGCACCGACCGGGTGGCCAGCAACGCCACACCGGCGCTGAACACCCCGAGGGCGCCGACCACCGCGGCCAGGGTCTCGATCATCGCGCCCCTTCCCGGGGCGTCTCCACCTGCCGTTGTTCCTGCTCGATCTCCTTGCGCAGGACATAGTTCAGGCCGGTCCGGATGGCCGCGACGGCGGCCAGCTGACCGATCTGGGCGAAGGTCGGTGACAGCGCGGTCCGCAGGATGTCCGCGGCCAGTTGAAACTCCAGGCCCAACACGAGGAAGCGGCCCAGGGTCAGCCGGATCCGGGTGAACACCGCGGTGTCGCGGTACCGCAGCCCGTCGACGACGAACCGCAGCACCGCCCAGGCCACCCCGGCGACGATCACCACGACACCGACCAGCTCGACCGCGGTCACCACCAGCTGGTGACCGCGGCCGACGGCCTCCTCGACGTTCACCCCGGCGCCTTACCCGGCCACCCTCCGGGTAGTCGGCCGGCTCAGAGCAGTTCGGCGACCGCGTCCACGATCAACCAGATGCCGCTGAGCGCGAACAGTGCGGCGGCACCGTACTTGATGGTCCGCTCCGGCAGTTTTCGGCCCAGCAGCCGGCCGACGATGATGGCCAGCGCGTCGGCGGCCACCATGCCGATGGTCGAACCGATCCAGGTGCCGAACCAGCCGTACTGGGTGGCCAGGGTGATCGTGGCGAGCATCGTCTTGTCGCCGAGTTCGGCCAGGAAGAAGGCGACACCGACGGTGAGCACGGCCGACTTGCCGCCCCGGGCCGCCTTGCGCTTCTCATCCTCGGTGAGGGTGTCACCGCGCAGGGTCCACAGTCCGAAACCGATGAAGGCCACCCCGGCCAGCAGCGAGATCCAGCCGGTGGGCAGGGCGGAGCCCAGGCCGTACCCGATGGCCACCGAGGCCAGGTGCACCAGGGCGGTGGCCACGGTGATGCCGATCAGGATCGGCATGGTGCGATATCTGGTGGCGAAGGCCAGGGCCATGAGCTGGGATTTGTCTCCCAGCTCCGCAACGAAGATCACGCCGAAGCTGACGGCCAGCGCGACGAGGAACCCTTCCATGACATCCTTCCGGATCAAGCCGGGAGGAGGTACGGGGATGCCCTCGACCCGGCTGCCTACAGCCTGGGTCGAAGGTCTCGCCCGCCTCGGAGTACGAGGCCTCGTGGCCGGGTGCGCGAGGCACCAGTATGTCGACCACGACGTTGAGGGCTACTCCCCTTCGCTGCGCCCAGCCTAGCCGACCACCGAACGGCCGGCTCGACCGGATGGGGAGGGGGCCGTCAGTCGGCTCGGGCCAGGGTCACCCCGAACAGGCCGTCCGGGTCGGTCCAGAACCGTTGCGCCGGCAACCCGGCCGCGGCCAGTTCGGCGGCGATCCCCTCGGGGCGGAACTTCGCCGACACCTCGGTGCGCAACTGCTCACCCGCGGCGAAATCGACAGCCATGTCCAGCACCCGGACCCGCATCGGTCGTCGCGCCCGCAGCCGCATCTCGATCCACTCCTGTGCCGGATCCCAGACGGCGACATGGTCGAAGGCCTCCGGGTCGAAGTCCGCGCCGAGTTCCCGGTTGAGCACCCGCAGCACGTTGCGGTTGAACTCCGCGGTCACCCCGGCCGCGTCGTCGTACGCGGGCACGATCACCGAGGGGTCCTTGACCAGGTCGGTGCCGACCAGGAACCAGTCCCCCACCTCCAGGGCGGCCCGCATCCGGGCCAGGAACTCGGCCCGCTCGGCCGGCATCAGGTTGCCGATGGTGCCACCCAGGAAGATCACCAGTCGCCGTCCGCCGGTGGGCAGCCGGTGCAGGTCCCGGGTGAAGTCACCGACGATGCCGCGTACCCGCAGACCGGGGTGCTCCGCGGCCAGGGCCGCGATGGATCCGCGCAGGGCGCTCACGGACACGTCCAGCGGGACGAAGGTGCCCAGACCGCCCCGGCGGGCGAAGGCGTCCAGCAGCAGCCGGGTCTTCTCCGAGGACCCGGAACCCAGCTCGATGAGGGTCTTCACCCCGGTCACCTCGGCGATCTCGGCCGCCTGCGCGGCCAGGACGGCCCGCTCCGCCCGGGTGGGGTAGTACTCCGGCAGCCGGGTGATCTCGTCGAACAGCTCGCTGCCCCGGGCGTCGTAGAACCACTTCGGGGGCAGCCACTTGGCCTCGGTGCTCAGCCCCACCCGTACGTCCCGACGCAGACTGTCCGCGATGTCCTGCTCGTCCAGGTGGATCTCCAGTGGTTCCGCGCTCATCTGCTTCCTCTCGCTAGTGCTGATCGAAGCCGGCGGTCGGCTCAGGGGGCGGCCAGCGGCCACTGCCGCACGCTGGTCGCGGTGGCCTGCACGAGGTGACCGTCCGGCACCTCCCGCCAGCCCGGGTCGTCGTCGTGAGGTTCGGAGGCCAGCAGCACCGAGTCGGGCCCGGCCCGCAGGGACAGGGCGTGCCCGGTGGTGGTGGCGACCGCGGTGTGTCCGTCGGTGAGCAGCAGGTTCAGCCGGGACCCGGGGGCGGCGGCGGCCACCTCGATGACCGTCTCGGCGACCGCTGACGCCGGATCGACACCGGCCCGCAGCCGGTGGCGCACCAGCGCCCACAGCAGCGCCGAGTCGGTCGCCGCGTCCAGGGTCAGCAGGTCACGTACCGGCAGTTCGGCGGCGAGGGGCACCATCGAGTCCGGCCAGCCCCGCACCACCCCGTTGTGGCTGAACAGCCACCGACCCTCCGCGAAGGGTGCGGCGGCGCCGTCGACGACCGCCATGCCGACCGTGGCGGAGCGCACCGCGGCCAGCACCGCCGTGGTCGAGGTGACCGCCGCAAAGTCGGCGATGGTCGGGTCACTCCAGATCGGCTGGGCCCGCCGGTACCGCACCGGCGGCCCCGCGCCGGGATACCAGCCGACCCCGAACCCGTCGGCGTTGATCGTCCCGCCGCCGCGCATGTCACGCGGGGCCCAGGACTGACGCAGCAGCGAGTACGGCGGATCCAGGAGCACCTCGCGCAGGGTCACCGGCGGGCCCAGGTAGACCAGGTGGCGGCACATCAGCCGACCGTCACCGGTGGTCCTGTTCGAGGCCCGCGTCCCGGGCGCAGCGGAAGCCACTGAAGATCTGCCGACGGATGGGGTAGTCCCAGTTGCGGAAGGTGCCCCGGCAGGCGGCCCGGTCGGTGCCGAAGGAGCCGCCCCGCAGCACCTGGTGGTCCTCGCCGAAGAAGACCTCGGAGTACTCGCGGTACGGGAAGGCCACGAAACCCGGATGCCCCCGGAAGCTGGTGGAGGTCCACTCCCACACGTCGCCGATGAGCTGGTGCACCCCCAGGGGTGAGGCCCCCGCCGGATAGGCACCGACCGGCGCCGGCCACAGGTGCCGCTGCCCCAGGTTGGCGTGCGCGGAGGTCGGCTCCTCGTCGCCCCAGGGGTAGCGCCGGGACCGGCCGGTGGCCGGGTCCCACCGGGCCGCCTTCTCCCACTCCGCCTCGGTGGGCAGCCGCTTGCCCGCCCAGGTGGCGTACGCCTGGGCCTCGTGGAAACAGACATGCACCACCGGCTCGTCGTCGCGGACCGCGGACCAGCGGCCGAAGCGCCGGTACGCCCACCCGGAGCCGTCCCGCCGCCAGTGCAGCGGCGCGCTCAGCTCGGCCTCCTGGCGGTGCCGCCAGCCCTGCTCGGTCCACCAGCGGGGGTCGTCGTACCCCCCGTCGGCGATGAACTCGGCGTACGCCCCGTTGGTCACCGGGGCGGCGTCGATGAAGTACGCCGGCAGCTCCACCCGGTGGGCGGGCCGCTCGTTGTCCAGGGCCCAGGGGTCGGTGTCCGTGCCCATCACGAACGGGCCGGCCGGCACCAGCACCTCCCCGGCCGGTCGTACGGTCGGCTCGGGTGGTGGGGGTGCCTGGAGCACCGCCGGTCCGGAGCGCAGTTGGTGGGTGGCGAGCATGGTCTCGTCGTGCTGCTGTTCGTGCTGCACGATCATGCCGAAGGCGAAGCCGTCGGCGACCAGCGGACGGTTGTCGAAGGCCACCCGGTCGAGCAGGTCGAAGACCTTGTCCCGGACGGTGGCCAGATAGGCCCGCGCCTCGGTCGGCGGCAGCAGCGGCAGGGCGGGGCGGTCCCGGCGGGGCTGCTTGAAGGCGTCGTACAGGTCGTCGATGTCGCACCGCACCGGCTCCCGGCCGCCGACGTCGCGCACCAGCCAGAGTTCCTCCTGGTTGCCCACGTGGGCCAGGTCCCACACCAGGGGGGACATCAGCGGCGAGTGCTGGCGCATCAGGTCCGCGTCGTCGACCACCTCGGTCAGCAGGGCGGTCCGGGCCCGAGTGCGTTCCAGTTCCGCGGCGATGCGGCTCCGCAGTTCCTCGGTGTCCGCCCCTTCGGTAGCGGTGTGGATCACCCTTGCCTCCTTCGTGCCGCAGCCCGCCGTCGGCGCAGCCCTCGGTCGATGTCGTCGTGCAGTGGGGTCGGCAGGTCCAGCCGAGGCAGCCCCGCCCGGGCCAGGTCGAGCAGTTCGGTGGCGGCCGAGGCCAGCGCCGGGTCCCGCAGCCCGTGTCGGGCCGCGACCTGCCACCGGTCGGCCACCGGGGCGGCCACCGCGAAGGCCGAGTCGGTCGTCTCGGGGTCGGCCAGCAGGGCGGCGAGCACCGCCAGGGGCAGCGCCCAGTCCCGGCCCGGTTGGGCGTCCAGATAGCGCAGTTCCAGGTAGCCACGCGGGCGTACCGGTGGGAAGAGGGTGCTGACGTGGTAGTCGAGGTCGTCGACGGTGGGGGGTCGGGACAGCGCTCCGTCGAGCCAGTCGGCGAAGGTGACCCCCGGTGGTGCGGTCCAGTCGCCGTCGCCGTCGCGGACGCAGAGCAGCGGGGCGGCCAGCACGTAGGCGGTCCAGGCGGCCACCGGATCCCGGTCGGGCCGGTCGGGTTCCCAGACCGCGGTGGTCCGGGCCGGGTCGATGCCCAACCAGGCCGCCATGCGGGCCGAGGCCCAGCCGGTGGCCGCTCCGGCGTGCCGGTCGGCGGTGGCGAAGGCGGCGAGCAGGGGTGGCCCGACCGCGTGCACCAGAGCCCAGCGGGCCCGCAGCTGCCCCGGCTCACCCGCGTCCAGGCAGACCTGGAGACCTGCCGTGCTGTACATCATCGTCCGCCCGGCCGGGCCCCGCCGGTCGAAGACCCGGCGCATGGCCCGGTAGCGAGGTGTGTCGATCACCGGTGTGGGTGGACGGTACGGATCGAGTCCGGTGTGCCCCAGCCGCAGCCCCGCGGTGTCCAGCAGGCGGGCCAGTTGGTCGATGTCGGACTGGGTGGCCTGGATCAGGGCGGCCACGGAGGCGCGGGGTGGGGTCGAGATCTCCACCTGGCCACCGGGTTCGACGGTCACCGCGCCGCCGTGCAGCAGTCGCAGCGCCGGGCTGGTCGGATCCAAGGTGGTGGGACTGTAGGGGCCCAGGGCGGCGCGTAACCGCCGGGCCTCGACGGGGCGGGTCGGGTCGACCGCGTCGTGAACGGTCCATTCCAGCTCGACACCCGTGCAGGTCGGTGGCCCTGTCTTGAAGCAGATCCGGGCCAGGTGCCGGGCGGCGGCGGCACGGTCACGCAACTGCGGAACCCGGTCCAGCTCAGGTGACATCACCATGCGACGGCTCCCTCCGCGGCCGGCTCTGCCCCCTCACGTTAGCCGGTACCACTGACATCGGCGGCCCTGTTGACCGGGGTTCAGCACACGAGGAGAAGGGTGCGCCCTCGCACCGACGGGCTGCCGGCCACCGTGGTCGGGCTCCACCGAGGGGAGGTGCGGGTCAGGGGAAGGTGGTGGACCCGACGTCGAGGCCACGCCGGGCCAGCCACTGCGGGTCGGTCTCGGCCAACAGCGCCTGACAGTACGCCAAGACGTTGTCGGCGCCACCGGCCACGATCACCAGTTCGCTGAAGGCCGGGGTGCGCAGCGCCTTCTCCCGCTGCCGTTCGGACTTCGACAGATAGGCCTTGCAGCGGCCGGGTCGGCCGGCGAGGTTGTCGGAGTTTCCGGGGCCGGCCGGCGCGGTGGGCTCCGCGGTCGGCGCGAGCGAATCGGCGGGTGCCGGCAGGCCGGCCGTCGGGGTGGGTCCGGCCTCGCTCGGGGCGACGCTGGCCCCGGGGGTGGCGTCCGGGGTGGGAGTGCTGCTCTCGGGGGCCCTCGGGGTGGGGTCGGTGCCACCCCGGTCGGGCCGGGCCTGGGCGGTGCTCGGTGACGGCGCGACCGCGGCGGTGTACGGGGCGGGTGGCGGCCGGTCGGCCGGGCGGTCCAGTCGTACCGCCGCCAGGGCGGCACCGGCGGTGGCGGTGGCGACCACCCCGGCGATCCAGACCACCGCTCCGGCGGTGAACCGCCGACGCCGGGTGCGGGGCTTCGCCGCCGCCGTCTGATCGTGTCGGGCGGCCCGGAAGGCGGCCAGGGCCGCCTCCTCGCCGGTGAGTTCCCAAGGCCTGGGCGGGGCGGTCGCGGCGTGCAGCAGGGTGGTCAGCGGGTCCGAGGGGGCCGCCGGCCGGGGTTCACGAACGGCCTCGAGCAGGTGTTCGTAGTCGGTCGGCGCAGCGGAGCCCTCCAGCCGCCGCAGGAACATCCGGATTCCCCTCACGTCAACCGTCCACCGACTCGACGTGCGGCGCCTGCGAGCCGGTACGCGGCAGCGGCGGCGTGGCGGTCGCGCCGCTGCCCTCGGCCCGCTGCCCCAGCATCAGCGCCAGCCGACGCAGACCCCGGTGGGCGGCGGTACGCACCGCCCCGGCTCGGCGGCCGAGCACCCGCCCGGCGGTCTCGGCGTCGAGTCCGATCACGGCGCGCAGCAGAACCGCCTCGGCCTCCCGGGGCGGCAGGCTGGCGATCATCGCGAGGGCGGCTTCCGTGCCGAGGCTCTCCCCGGCGCGCTCGGCCGTGTCGGCGTCCCCGGCCAACTCGCTGAGTTCCTGCACCGGCACCGGCAGGGCGGGGCGACGGCGTTGCCGCCGCAGGTGGTCCATGGCCCGGTTGCGGGCGATGGTGACGACCCAGGCACGGAACTCCCCACCGCTGAAGTTGGGCAGGTCGCGGGCCACCTGCAACCAGGTCTCCGAGGCTACGTCCTCGGCGGCGTCGGCACCGACCAGGGCGGTCAGATAGCGCAGCAGCCCGGGCTGGAGGCTGCGATAGAGGAAACGGAAGGACTCCTCGTCGCCGGCCTGAGCCGATTCGACGGCCCGACTCAGTTCACCGGACATGGCCTTGCCGCTTCCGTCCTGTCGGCGTGCGTAGCCCCGGGTGCGGGACGAACGTCCCGGGCTGGACCTGTTCCCCGCACCCCGCCCCCGTCAACCTGCTCGTATCCTGGCCGCTGTGGCCCGGATGCGGATTGTTCCCGACAGCACCGTCGACCACAACCACCGGTGTCGCCCAACCGCGGGAACTCGACCCACCTGAGTCGGGGTACAGGGCATCGGTTCCCGCCACAACAGGTGACAAATATCCGCCCTCCTGACCGGCGTTTCGCCGTAACGAGCCGCGCCTGATCGACGCCGACGGCCCTCCGGGCTGATCGCCGACCGGCTATCCGACCCGACCTCGATGCGGGACGCAGCCGCCTCGTCACCTTTGGTCGTCATCGCACCGGCCGGCGCCTCGCCCCCACCCCCGGGAGACCTCATCCGCACGGACGGCAGACGCGCCGATGACGCCCACGGTGGGTACGGTGGTGCCGTGTTGTCTTCGGAGGTCGTACTCAGCGGTCGGTACCGCCTGGACGAACGTGTCGCCACCGGCGGCATGGGCGACGTCTGGCGCGGCACCGATCTGATCCTCGGCCGCCAGGTAGCGATCAAGGTGCTGCTGCCGTCCCTGGTGTCCGACCCCGACTTCATCGCCCGGTTCCGGGCCGAGGCCCGGATGATGGCCGCCCTGCGCCACCCCGGCATCGTGCAGGTCTTCGACTGCGGCGAGGACGAGCTGGCCGGCGGCGGTCGGGCCGACTACCTGGTGATGGAGTTCGTCACCGGCCAACCCCTGTCGAAGCGGATCGAGGCCGAGGGCCGTCTGGACGTCGCCGAGACGATGTCCGTGGTGGCGCAGGCCGCGCAGGCCCTGCACGCCGCCCACCAGCGGGGCATCGTGCACCGGGACGTCAAGCCCAGCAACCTGCTGGTGCAGGAGGACGGCACCGTGGTCCTCGTCGACTTCGGGGTCGCCCGGTCGGTCAATGTGACCAGCATCACGAGCACGAACGCGGTGCCCGGCACCGCCCTCTACATGGCCCCCGAGCAGGCCGCCGGACGCCCCGTCTCCGGGGCCACCGACCTGTACGCCCTCGGGGCGGTCGCCTACTGCTGCCTGATCGGCAGCCCGCCCTTCACCGGCGACAACCCCCTCCAGGTGGCCGTACGACACCTCGACGACCCGCCCCCGGAGCTGCCGCACGACATCCCGGAGGCGGTGCGGGCCCTGGTCGAACGTGCCCTGGCCAAGGATCCCGCGGACCGGTTCAGCAGCGGGGCGGCGATGGCGGAGGCGGCCCGCAGCGCGGTGTCGGACAGCTCCCTGCCGACCGCGATGGTGCCGGCCACCCTGGCGGTACGCGGCCCCGGGCCGGACACCCGGACGGCCGACACGGTGGCGCAGAGCGCACCGGTGGGGGCCCGGCGAGGGCGGGGCACCCTGGTCGGTGCCCTCACCGCCGTGGTGGTGGGCCTGGTCGCCCTCGGTGCGGCCCTCGGCGCGGCCCGTGAGGCCGACACCCCGGCGGTGCAGGTGCCGAGCAGTCCTCCCGCGGCCGGCTCGGTCGTAGAGCAGGAGGCCCCGGTGGACGAGACCGAGAGCGAGCCGGTGCAGGTGTCGCCGTACCGTCCGGCCGGGTCGACCGGCAGGCCGACCTCCTCGCCCTCCCCCTCGGTGACCACCAAGCAGCCCAGCGAGTCGCCCGAGCCGCCGGCCCCCGAGCCGGAGCCGAGCTCGCCCAGCCCGTCCACCCCCGCCAGCGAACCCAGCTCGGCGCCTCCGCCGGCCTCGTCCGCGCCGCCGACCACCGAGCCGCCCGGCGACAACCCGCCGGTCGATGACAACACCACCAGCTGACTCCGCCCCAACACCACCAGAATTCCCCTAAACGGACACCTGGCATCATAATTCGCCCTAGGCTCCCTACCAGCAGTTGCTGGCCGATGCTCGGGAGCCCGGATGCGCATGGAGAAGCTGGTCGTCGTCGGCCAGGGGTACGTCGGACTGCCCCTCGCGATGCGCGCCGTCGAGGCCGGCTTCGAGGTCGTGGGTCTCGATGTGGACACCGATCGGGTCAAGCGGCTCGCCTCGGGTGAGTCCTTCGTGGCGGACATCCCCACCGACCGGCTGGGCCGGGCCCTGGCGAGCGGCCGGTACCACCCCAGCAGCGAGTACGCCGACGCGGAGGACTTCGACTTCTGCGTGATCACCGTGCCCACCCCGCTGCGCGACGGCACCCCCGATCTGAGTTTCGTCGAGAAGGCCGGTACGGCTATCGCCCCGTACCTGCGGCCGGGCTGCACGGTCATCCTGGAGTCCACGACCTACCCGGGCACCACGGAGGAACTGCTGCGGCCCCTGCTGGAGTCGGCCAGCGGGCTGCACAGCCCGGGCGACTTCCACCTCGGCTACAGTCCTGAGCGGATCGACCCGGGCAACCGGTCCTGGCGGCTGGAGAACACCCCCAAGGTGGTCTCCGGAATGGACCCGGCCGCGCTGGACCGGGTCGACGGGTTCTACCGGCGGCTGGTGGAGCGTACCGTCCCGGTGGGTTCCACCCAGGTGGCCGAGTTGACCAAGCTGATCGAGAACACCTTCCGCCAGGTCAACATCGCGCTGGTCAACGAGCTGACGATGCTCTCGCACCAGTTGGGCATCGACGTGTGGCAGGCGATCGAGGCGGCGGCGACGAAACCCTTCGGGTTCATGCCCTTCCGGCCGGGGCCGGGGGTCGGGGGCCACTGCCTGCCGATCGACCCCTGTTACCTGTCCTGGCAGGTCAAGCGCCGGCTCGGACGGCAGTTCCGGTTCATCGAGCTGGCCAACGACATCAACCACGAGATGCCCGAGCATGTCGCGCAGCGGGTGATGGCCGGGCTGAACCGGTCCGGTAAGGCGGTCAGTGGGGCCCGGCTGCTGCTGCTCGGGCTGGCGTACAAGCCGAACACCGGCGACATGCGTGACTCCCCGGCGGTCGACGTGACCCGGCGGTTGTGGGAACTCGGCGCCGAGGTCCGGGCGGTCGAGCCGTACGCCGCGGCGCACCACCTGCCCGAGGGGGTGCTGACGGTGGAACTGACCGAACGGGAGATCCGGGAGGCCGACTGCGTGGTCGTGATCACCGATCACGACGTGTTCGACTATCCCCTCGTGGAGCGGCACGCCCGGTACATCTTCGACGCCCGTAACCGCTGCTCCGGCCCGAAGGTGGAACGCATCTAGGGGCGGCCCCGCCGAACCGACGGGGCCACCCCTGCGGGCCGGGACCGACGCGGGCGACCCCGCCGATCCCGGCCCGAAGGACCATCACAGGTCCGCGAGCGCCTCCACGACCGGTCGACGCAGGGCCCGGCGGGCCGGCAGCACCGAGGCGGCCAGGGCGACCAGCCCTGCTCGGCGGCCAGTTCCCGGTGCACCAGCACCCGGCCCGGCCCGAAGCCGTCGACCTGCCCGGCCACCACGCAGGGGTTTCGAGGCGAAAAGCGGGCTGTCGGGCGCTAGCAGTCGACGGCCAAATGTGACCTGGATCACATCGACCTTGGTAACTGGGGCGTACGGTACGAACATCCTCCTTCCTGTCTCGAAGGGTGTCGCCGATGGACGTATCGACTCCGCCCCGGGGACGGTGGTTACGCCTGACCAGCGCCGTCGCCACCGGGCTCCTGCTAGCCAGCCTCGCCACCGCCACGCCGGGCAGCGCCCAGCCGGTCGCGCAGGTGGCCACCGACTCCACCTCGGCCGTCGAGGCGCCCCTGGGCGTCGACGAGATCTCCAGCAGCCCGAACCTGCGGCTCATCGCCAACCTGCCGAAGCAGTCGCCGTTCAACACCACGAACGCCCTCGGCACCGACATCGCCTTCCAGGGCAAGTACGCCTTCGTCGGCAACTACGACGGGTTCGTCATCTACGACGTGTCCCGCCCCAGCCAGCCGAAGATCGTCTCCCAGGTGCTCTGCCCGGGTGCCCAGAACGACATCTCCATCTACGGTGACCTGCTGTTCCTGTCGACCGACGCCTCCCGCAGCGACGACTCCTGCGGCAGCGTCTCCCAGCCCGCCTCGATCAAGGAGTCGTGGGAGGGCATCAAGATCTTCGACGTGCGGGACAAGAAGCAGCCGCGCTACCTGAAGTCCGTGGAGACCGCCTGCGGCTCGCACACCCACACCCTGGTGCCGGCGAAGGACAACAAGGCGGTCTACCTGTACGTCTCCTCGTACAGCCCGCAGGACGCCTTCCCGGACTGCAAGCCCCCGCACGACTCGATCAGCATCGTCAAGGTGCCGCTGAAGAAGCCGACCGACGCCGCCGTGGTCGCCACCCCGAACCTCTTCCCGGACGGCGGCTACGAGGGCCGTACGGGTGCCTCCGCGACCACCGGCTGCCACGACATCACCGCCTACCCGAGCAAGGACCTGGCCGCCGGGGCCTGCATGGGCGACGGGGTGCTGCTGGACATCAGCAAGCGGGAGGCCCCCCGGGTGCTGCACCGGGTCCGGGACACCACCAACTTCGCCTTCTGGCACTCGGCCACCTTCAACAACCGAGGCACCAAGGTGGTCTTCACCGACGAACTGGGCGGTGGCGGCGGCGCCACCTGCAACGAGACCGTCGGCCCGGAGCGGGGCGCCAACGCCATCTACGACCTCACCGGCCGGGGCGACAAGCGCAAGCTGGAGTTCCGCAGCTACTACAAGATCCCGCGGACCAACGGGGACACCGAGAACTGCGTGGCGCACAACGGCTCCCTGATCCCGGTGCTCGGTAAGGACGTCATGGTCCAGGCCTGGTATCAGGGTGGCATCTCGGTGTGGGACTTCACGGACTCCCGCCGGCCCACCGAGATCGGCTTCTGGGAGCGGGGACCCCTGTCGGACACCCAGATGATCGTCGGCGGCTCCTGGTCGGCCTACTACTACAACGGGCACATCTACTCCTCCGACATCCAGAAGGGGCTGGACGTGCTGGCCTTGGAGGACTGGCGGACCTGGACGGCCAAGCTGGTCCACTTCCGTGAGCTGAACGTGCAGACCCAGCCCAGCTATCTGAGCTGGTAGGAGGTCGCTGGGGCGGATCCGGGTCCGCCCCAGCGCATCCCCCTGACCGAGGGTCGTGTTTTGCCCCTGGCGTCCCGGGTACCTCGTCGGCACCTCTGGTACCAGGAAGGGATGCCGAGATGACCCGCACCGAATATCACGTCGTGCCGGACGGTGGCGGCTGGAAGGTCGAGCAGGGCGGCTCCGTGGTCGGCAGGTACGACACCAAGGAGCGCGCGGTCTCCGCCGGGCGCGAGGTGGCCCACGGCAACGAGCCGAGTCAGCTCGTGGTGCACACCGCGGACGGCCGGATCGAGACCGAGTTCACCTACCGGGACGACCCCTACCCGCCGGTCGGCTGACCCCGGACGGATCGCCGGTCGGCGTCGGCAGGTGACGCCGACCGGCGGGGTGTTCCATCCCCGGTGCCGCCGCCGTCACCTCGGCCGGCTCCGGTGCCGGCCAGGCCTCGGGGGCATGCGAGGATGGCCGGCCGTGACCGCCATCGGGGACGCCCCGACACCACCTGGCCGCAGGCCACACCCGCTGGACGTGATCGCCGTCGGGCTGGCCCTGGCCGGCGCCGCCTGTGTCGCGACCGGGCTGCTGCCCCGGGCCGACGCCGCCGCCACCCTGACCCGGATCCTGCCCCTGCTGATCTTCCTGGGCACGGTGGTGGTGCTCGCCGAACTGACCGCCGCCGCCGGGGTCTTCGACGTGCTCGCCACCCGGCTGGCGCAGGCCGCCCGGGGCCGCTGGACGGCACTGTTCGCGCTCTGTGTCGGATTCGCCGCGCTGACCACCATTGTGCTCAACCTGGACACCACCGCGGTACTGCTCACCCCGGTGATGCTCACCCTGGCGGTGACTCTGCGTACCCAGGTGGCCCCCCTGGCGGTGACCACGGTCTGGTTGGCGAACACGGCCAGCCTGCTGCTGCCGGTGTCCAACCTGACCAACCTGCTGGCCAGCGAGCGGATCGGGCTGGACCCGCTGGGGTACCTGGGCCTGATGTGGCTGCCCCAACTGGCGGCCATCACGGTCACCGCGGTGCTGCTCTGGTACTTCTGGTGGCGTCGGGACTCCCCGCCCGGCGGACGGTTCCCGCCACCGCAGCTGCACCGGCCCGCCGATCCGGTGCTCTACCGCACGGCCCTGGTCGCCTGTCTGCTCTTCGTCGCGGCGATCCTGCTCGGGGCCCCGGTCGGGCTCGCCTCGGCGGTCGCCACCGGCCTGCTGCTGCTCGGCTTCGCGCTGCGCTCCCCCGGCACCCTGCGCCCGGCCCTGCTGCCCTGGCGGCTGCTGGTCTTCGTCACCGGGCTGTTCCTGGTGATCCAGACCATCGGCCGGTACGGGCTCAACGACCTGGTCGCCTGGCTGGCCGGTGACGAAGGAGGCACCTCGGGGGTGCTGCGAGCCGGGGGCACCGGGGCCCTGCTGGCCAACCTGGTGAACAACCTGCCCGCGTACCTGGCCGGCGAGGCGGTGCTGCCGACCGGCGACCGGCAGCGCCTGCTGGCCCTGCTGGTCGGCACCAACATCGGCCCGCTGGCCCTGCCCTGGGCCTCCCTGGCCACCCTGCTGTGGCTGGAGCGGTGCCGGGCCGCCCGGGTGCGGGTGCCGCTGGCACGGTTCCTGCTGACCAGCACCGTGCTGGCGGTCCTCGGCACCCTGGCGGCAGTCGGCGCCCTGCTGCTCACCGGCTGAGCCGGCCCAAGCGCGCCGGAACCGACACCGAGCCGTCCGACGGCCGTGACCTGGGGCCACGGCCGTCGGACTCCAGGGCCGCCCGCCCCGTGCCGGGCGGCCCATGGGGGTCAGGCCCGACGCACCGGCAGGTGCAGCTCGGTGACGCCCTTGTCGGGTTCGTCCGCGCAGTAGTCCAGGTACAACTCGCGGGCGAAGCCATCCGCCCGCCAGCCGTTCTCCTCGATCCACCGGGCCAGCACCTGGATGCTCTGGTCGGCCGTGAGCATCGAACCGTGGTGGACCGTGGTCGCCGCGGTGATCGCCGGCAGTTGAACCACGGTCACGTCCGGGTCCGCCGCGTCGACGTCGATCCCCACTCCGGCGTACACGATGACGGCCTCACCGTCATCGGCCTGGTCGTACCAGGCCAGCGCCGGCCCGGCGGGGCGAATGCCGGCGGCCTCCAACCGACGGAACAGCTCCGGGTAGAGCGGGGTCAGCGCGGGCGCGATGTCCGCCCCGTCGTAGCTGCCCGCTACCGCGGACAGCGCCGCGACCCGGATCGGGGAGATCTCCTTGATGACGACATCCTGGCTGCTCATGCGACCCTCCGTCTCGATCATGCGGAGTCTCGCCTCGACGCCGGCCAGGCGGGCGACGTCTGCCGCCATCTGCGCCTCCAACTGTGCTCGACGCAGTCGAAGCATGCCGCGCAACTCGGTGCTGTCGACCGCTTCGTCGAGGATCGCCCGCACCTGGCCGAGCGTCAGCCCCAGCTCCTTGAGGGCGATCACCCGATTCAGTCGGCCCAGTTGGGCAGCGGTGTAGTAGCGGTAGCCGCTGCGCGGGTCGACGGTGGCCGGGCGGAGCAGCCCGATGCTGTCGTAGTGCCGCAGCATCCGTACCGACACCCGGCCCAGGTTGGCGAAATCTCCGATGGTGAACATGGCCCCTCCACTGTCGACGCTGACACGGTGTCAGAGTCAACCCGGGCCACCGGGTCAACCAGGCAGCGGTGCTCCGTCGTCTCGGTTGCGAGGCGGTGAGACCCGGTTGCGGCGCGGGGTGACCAGCCGACGCACCATCGGAGCTGCGTTCCACCGGGCCGCGCCGACCAGGTCGCGGGCGTGTTCCAGCACGGTGTAGTCACGCCGCGCCCGCCCGGCGGCGATCGCCGCCTCCAGGTCGTTGTCGCAGCGGGACAGCACGCTGTCGAAGTCACGACGGACCGGCTCGGACAGGTGGTAGCCGAAGGTGCGGTGCAGCCGGGCGAACAGCGGCTTGTACAGCCGGGCCCGCTCGTGCAGGCCGGAGGAGTACGACATCGGGTTCTTCGGCCGCCGCCGGATGTAGTCCGGCAGCAGGTCGGCGAAGGCCCGCCGGACGATCCACTTCTCCTGACCCTCGCGCATCTTCAAGTCCACCGGCAGCCGCATGGCCAACTCGACCAGGGCCAGGTCCAGGAAGGGCACCCGGGCCTCCACCCCGAAACCCATGCTGGTGCGGTCGACGCGCTGCAACTCCGTACGGCAGAGGTTGCGGATCTTGTGCAGGAAGAGCCGTCGGGCCGCCTCGGGCCCGACCTCGTGATACATCGGGTACCCGCCGAACAGCTCGTCCGAGCCGTCGCCGGTGAGCACGACCCTGACGCCCAGCTCGGCCAGCCGCCGGAAGATGGGCACCGAGACCACCGCGTTGATGATGTCGCCGTACTCGGTCAGCTCGGAGATCCGGATGGCCTCCCGCACCTCGGCCAGCCGGATGTCGCGTGGCCGCAGCTCGACCACCTCGTGCCGGACGCCGAGGTCGCGGGCCAACCGCCGGGCGTACGCCACATCGGGGCTCTCCGGCACCCCTACGGTGACCGCCACGCAGTCCGGGTGCGCCTGCACGGCGTGCAGCAGCACCAGCGAGCTGTCCAACCCGCCGGAGAGCACCACCCCCACCGGAAGATCGGTGTCCAGGCGCACCCGGATGCTGTCGGTGAGGGTGGTACGGACGAGCAGGGCGGCCTCGTCCGGATCCGTCACCGCCGGCGCCCCGGCACCCAGGGAGAGCAGGTCCACGTACGGCCGCAGGTGGACCCGGCGGTCCGCGTCGACCCAACCGTGGTGGCCCGGCGGCACCTCGACCACCGGGGCCGCCGCCCGGACCAGGGCCTTGATCTCGCTGGCCAGGTGCAGACATCCCGGGGTACGCGACCAGTACAGCGGCTTGACCCCGAGGGGATCCCGCGCCAGGTACACCCGGCGGGTGGCCCGTTCCACGATGGCGATGGCGTACTCGCCGCGCAGCCGGGTGACCATCTGCTCGCCCCACTGCGCGAAGGCGGCGAGCACCACCTCGGTGTCGCTGCCGCTGCGGAACCGGTGGCCCAGGCCGCTCAGCTCCGCCCGCAGCTCATGGTGGTTGAAGACCTCCCCGTTGTAGCAGAGCAGCCACCGTTGGTCGGCCGACACCCAGGGCTGCACCGCCCGGTCCCGATCCACCACCGGCAGTCGGCGGGTGCCGGCGAGCAGGCCGGCCTCGTACCGGGTCTCGGTGACCTCCCCCCGGGTGGCCAGCACCGCCAGCATCCGGCGGAAGATCACCGGATCGGCCTCCGGGCCCAGGCTGAGCACGATTCCGCACATCGCCTCAGATCCCCATCTCGGCTTCGTAGGCCCGGCGCAGTCGGGCGGTGGCGGTCGGGGCCAGGCAGATGTGCCAGGCCTGCCCCTCGTCGACCACGTTGATCTCACCGCAGCGCTGCCGGTCCAGCAGCAGCCCGGCCAGGGTGTCCCGGACCCCGAAGTGGTCGAACCACTGCATCTCCAGGTCGGCCGCCCAGCCCAGGCAGTGCCCGCTGGGCACCATCGCGGCGTACCCCAGGCGCCGCAGCCGGTACTGGTGCTCGGCGCTGCGCACCAGGCTGGTCACCCAGAGCGGCGGGGTGCCGGCCGGGGTCACCGCAGCGAACTCGCGACCCAGGTCGTTGAGCAGGGCCACCACCTCGCGGCGGGCCCGGCGGAACAGCAGACCGGCGGTACGCGGAGTGGCGCGCGGCAGCATCCGACGACGCAGGGCGCGTGCTCCCCGGCCGAGCAGGTTGCGGGGTTGTCCGGTGTAGCGGAAGTTCAGCAGATCCCGCCGCCGCAGCCACTCCAGGTCGACCAGTTCCAGACTGTGCTGGACCTCGGTGTCGGTGAGGAAGGTGGCCGCCTCCCGCCACCACATCACGTCGATGCGGGACAGCAGGTAGATC
Organism: Micromonospora sp. NPDC048871; assembly: GCF_043198155.1. Taxonomy (NCBI): domain Bacteria; kingdom Bacillati; phylum Actinomycetota; class Actinomycetes; order Micromonosporales; family Micromonosporaceae; genus Micromonospora; species Micromonospora sp. NPDC048871. Next base: position 122,064 of record NZ_JBICUM010000002.1, read on the forward strand.
CGCACCAGGGCGGTCAGGTCGGCGGCGGAGCTGCGGGTGTTGGGCTGGTACCGGGCCATCTCCAACAGCAGGGTCTCCCGGGCCCCGACCAGCCCCTGGGGGGTGGCGTCCAGGACGGCGGCCAGGGCCGGCTCCCGCAGCCGCTGATCGATCAGCACCTGGCGGGCCTTGGTGCTGCTGGCCGAGGCGAGCGCCCCCACCTCGACGAGCAGTTCCGCCACGGCCCGGCGGTAGGCGTCCAGATCGGGTCCGGTGGCGGCCGGAGGTCGTACCGGGCCGCGCGGGCGACGCCGGGCCGGGGCGGCAGGAGGACCAGGCCGTTGTCCCGGACTTCGACTGGGCACTCGCATGGTCGGGTCCTCTCTCCCGGTGAAGGGTTCGCCTGTCGCCGACACTAACCACACGTACCGGGATGAGTCCGAACAATCCTCCTATCTTCCCTGAAGGGGTGTGGAGCGGCCTTATCGCCACTGGTCGTTGCCGGTGTTGCGGTGGTCGCCGCAGTGCGCCCGCAGTGGTAATGAAAAACTTGACCCATGAGTTCCACGCCCGTACTGCCGGACCCGTCCACCGAACCGCCCGCCTTCGCGGACCTTGGCCTGCGTTCCGAACTGCTCGCCGCGCTCTCCGCGCTCGGCTACGAGGAGCCCACGCCGATCCAGCGGGAGGCCATCGGCCCGCTGCTGGCCGGTCGGGACCTGCTCGGGCAGGCCGCCACGGGCACCGGCAAGACGGCCGCGTTCGCCCTTCCGCTGCTGCAACGGATGCCCGACGAGCGACCCACCGGCGACCCGGTCGCCCTGGTGCTGGTGCCGACCCGGGAACTTGCCGTGCAGGTCTCCGAGGCCTTCCACCGCTACGGCAAGGATCTCGGGGCCCGGGTGCTGCCGATCTACGGCGGCCAGCCGATCGGCCGGCAGTTGCGCGCCCTGGACAACGGGGTCGACGTGGTGGTGGCCACCCCGGGCCGGGCGTTGGACCACATCGCCCGGGGCACCCTGCGGCTGGGCAACCTGGCCACGGTGGTGCTGGACGAGGCCGACGAGATGCTCGACATGGGTTTCGCCGAGGACATCGAGGCGATCCTGGAGCACGCCCCCGAGCAGCGGCAGACGGTGCTGTTCTCGGCCACCATGCCGGCCCGCATCGACGGGATGGCCCGCGCCCACCTGACCGACCCGGTCCGCATCCTCATCGCCCGGGAACAGCCGCTGGCCGGGGAGGCCCCCCGGGTACGCCAGAGCGCGTACCTGGTGGCCCGGGCGCACAAGCCGGCGGCCCTGGGCCGGGTGCTGGACGTCGAATCACCGACCGCGGCGATCGTGTTCTGCCGCAGCCGGGAGGAGGTCGACCGGCTCACCGAGACCATGAACGGGCGCGGGTACCGGGCCGAGGCGCTGCACGGCGGGATGAGCCAGGAACAGCGCGACCGGGTGATGGGCCGGCTCCGCGGCGGCACCGCCGACCTGCTGGTCGCCACCGACGTGGCGGCCCGTGGTCTGGACGTCGAGCAGCTCAGCCACGTGGTCAACTACGACGTGCCCTCGGCCCCGGAGTCGTACGTGCACCGCATCGGCCGGGTCGGCCGGGCCGGGCGGGAAGGGGTGGCGATCACCCTGGCCGAACCCCGGGAACACCGGATGCTCAAGACCATCGAGCGGGTCACCGGGCAGCGGATCACCATCGACAAGATCCCGACGGTGGCGGACCTGCGTACCCGCCGACTGGAGCTGACCCAGGCGGCGCTGCGGGAGAGCCTGCTGGAGGACGACCTCGACCCGTTCCGGGTGATCGTCGAATCGCTCAGCGACGAGTTCGACCTGATGGAGGTGGCGCTGGCCGCGGTTAAGCTGGCCCACGAAGCCACCCTGCCGGGCACCGAGGAGGCCGCGGAGGAGATCCCCCAGGTGGCGGTCCGTGCCCCCCGGGAGACCCGGCCCGGGGCCGACGGCCGGGGCGACCGCCGTCCGTCGAGGCCCCGCACCACCGGCACCACCCAGGTCTTCATCGGCCTGGGCCGCCGAGCCGGGGTGCGTCCGCAGGACCTGGTGGGTGCCATCACCGGGGAGACCGGCATCCGGGGCCGCGACATCGGCTCCATCGAGATCGCCGACCGGTTCTCCCTGGTCGAGGTGCCGGTCGCCGTCGCCGACGAGGTGATCGCCGGGCTGCGCAACAGCACCATCAAGGGCCGCAAGGCCACCGTACGCCGCGACCGGGACGGCGGCGACGGGGGCGGTGCAGAGCGGCGGTACGACGGCGACCGCCGGGACCGCCGCTGACCCACAACTCAGGAAAGGGTCCCCTGCCGTGCGTTGGCAGGGGACCCTTTCCTCACCTCAGGCGAGGGTGAGCGTGCGGGTGTCGGCCTCGGCCGGGCGCAGCGCCAGGGCCAGGACGTCGGCGACATCGGCCAGGGTGTGCACGGTCAGCGCCTCGCGTACCTCGGTGGGCAGGTCGTCGAGGTCCGGCTCGTTGCGGGCCGGGATGATCACCTCGGTCAGGCCGGCCCGGTGGGCGGCCAGCAGCTTCTGCTTGACCCCGCCGATGGGCAGCACCCGGCCGGAGAGGGTCACCTCGCCGGTCATCCCGAACTCGGGGCGTACCGGCCGGCCGCTGGCCAGTGAGGCCAGGGCGGTGACCATGGTGATGCCCGCGCTGGGGCCGTCCTTGGGCACCGCACCCGCCGGGACGTGCAGGTGGATCCGCCGCCCGGCCAGGGAGTTGGGATCCAGGCCGAGGCGGCGACCGTTGGCCCGCAGGTAGGACAGGGCGATGTGCGCGGACTCCTTCATCACCTCGCCGAGTTGACCGGTGAGGGTCAGTCCCGGCTCGCCCTCCATGCTGGTCGCCTCGATGAACAGCACGTCTCCCCCGGCGCCGGTGACCGCCAGGCCGGTGGCCACCCCCGGCACCGCCGTACGCTGCGCCGACTCCGGAGTGTGCTTGGGCCGACCGAGGTAGCGGACCAGGTCGTCGACACCGACCCGGACCGGGGCGGGGTCGGCGGTCAGGGTCACCGCGACCTTGCGCATGATCTTCGCCAGGGCCCGTTCCAGTTGGCGTACGCCGGCCTCCCGGGTGTACTCCCCCGCGATGCGACCCAGGGCGGCGGAATCCACCTCCACCTCCTCGGCGGTCAACCCGGCCCGTTCCCGCTGCCGGGGCAGCAGGTGGTCCCGGGCGATGGCGACCTTCTCCTCCTCGGTGTAGCCGTCCAGGGTGACCAGTTCCATCCGGTCCAGCAGCGGGCCGGGGATGGCCTCCACCACGTTGGCGGTGGCCAGGAACAGCACGTCGGACAGGTCCAGGTCGACCTCCAGGTAGTGATCCCGGAAGGTGTGGTTCTGGGCCGGGTCGAGCACCTCCAGCAGGGCGGCGGCCGGATCGCCCGCGTACCCGGCGGAGAGCTTGTCGACCTCGTCGAGCAGCACGACCGGGTTCATCGAGCCGGCCTCACGCAACGCCCGCACGATCCGGCCGGGCAACGCGCCGACGTAGGTACGCCGGTGTCCCCGGATCTCCGCCTCATCGCGGACCCCGCCCAGGGAGACCCGGACGAACCTGCGGCCGAGCGCCCTGGCCACCGACTCGCCGAGGCTGGTCTTGCCGACCCCGGGCGGACCGGTCAGGGCCAGCACCGCCCCGGAACCCCGGCCACCGACCACCCCGAGGTCCCGCTCGGCCCGCCGGTTGCGTACCGCCAGGTATTCCAGAATGCGGTCCTTCACATCGGACAGACCGGCGTGGTCGGCGTCCAGCACGGCCCGCGCCGCGGTCAGGTCGGTGTTGTCCTCGGTACGGGTGCTCCACGGCATCTCCAACACCGTGTCGAGCCAGGTACGGATCCAGCCCGCCTCCGGGGAGGCGTCGCTGGCCCGTTCCAGCTTGCCGACCTCGCGCAGCGCCGCCTCGCGTACCTTCTCCGGCAGGTCGGCGGCCTCGACCCGGGTCCGGTAGTCGGCCGTGCCGTCCGGGGCGTCCTCGCCGAGTTCCTTGCGGATCGCGGCCAGCTGCTGGCGCAGCAGGAACTCCCGCTGCGTCTTCTCCAACTCCTCGCGTACCTCGGAGTTGATCTGCTCGGTGACCTCCTGCTCGGCCAGGTGGTCCTTGACCCAGCCGACGAGCAGTTCCAGCCGGGCGGTGACGTCCGGTGCGGCCAGCAGTTCGGTCTTCTGCCCCAGGCTGAGCCAGGGCGCGTAGCCGGCCGAGTCGGCCAGTTCGGACAGGTCGGTCATCCGCTCCACGGCGTCGATGACCTGCCAGGCACCCCGTTGCTGAAGCACGGCGGTGACCAGGGCGCGGTATTCGCGGGCCAGTTCCCGGGCCCGGCCGGCCGGGGCGGGTTCGTCGATCTCGGACGCCTCGACCCAGAGCGCCGCGCCGGGACCGGGTACCCCGGTGCCGATGCGGGCGCGGGCGATGCCGCGGATCACGGCGGCCGGCTCGCCGCTGGGCAGCCGGCCGACCTTCTCGATGGTGGCGATCGCGCCGACGGAACCGTACTCGCCGTCCAGGCGGGGCACGGCCAGCAGCCGGTGGTCGCCGGTGGCACGGGCCGCGTCGACCGCAGCCTGGGTGGTCGGGTCGAGGGTCACCGGGATGACCATGCCGGGCAGCAGTACGGCGTCGGTCAGTGGAAGTACCGGAAGAGTTGCCATCGAACACCTGCTATCCCATGAGTTGAGCGTGTCAGGCTCAAGTCACGAAGAACCCTCATTGTTCCTCGATGTGATCCAGAACACCGGAACGGTCTTACGTGACCTCCCCGGAGGGGGACCCTGCGCCACCTCTGCAAGCAAGGTGACCTATTCGGGATTTCATTGAAGCGCAAAACGCCACCCGCAGCAGGGCGTGCGTTTGTTGCGCAATTGGCGGCGCATACGTCAAACTTTGACCACACCCCGCCACACACAGGGAGTAGTCAACGATGGCGAGAAAAGTAATCACGGTGCTTACCGACGACCTCGACGGCGGTAAAGCCGACCGAACGCTCGAGTTCAGTCTTGATGGCGTGGCGTACACCATCGATGTCTCCGACGAGAACGCGGGAGTCCTGCGCAAGGCGTTGGATCCGTTTATCAATGCCGGACGCAGGCTCGGGCGGGGCACCGACCTCGGCCGCACCGTTCGTCGTACCACCGGCCCGGCGACTCCCGGAATGAACCGGGAGCAGAACCGCGCCATCCGCGAATGGGCGGTCAGCAACGGATACAAGATTTCCGAGCGGGGTCGCATCCCGGTCGAGGTGGTCGAGGCGTACAAGAACCGCTGAACGACGCTCGCCTGCGCAACTCGCAACGTGCGATATTTCCCCCGACCACCAGGGCCGCCCGGAGGAGTCCTCCCGGGCGGCCCTGGTCGTTGCGAGTCAACTCACGACATCAGTTCACCTGAATCCGTACCGCGTCGAAGGCCGGGGTCTGGTTCGCCCGCTCCGCCATCGGGATCCGGTGCGATCCGTCACCGGCCCAGACCGCGCACTGGGCGATACCCGATTCCGGCAGACCCGGAATCTGAATGACCACGCTGTCCGGCTGGCGGCCGCCGCCACCGTCCTCGGTAGCGACGAAGAAGGCCGGCACCGGATCGGGGGCGGGCGCCTCGTTCGTGTTGTTCAACATCCGGCACGCGGTGTGGAAGTGCCCCCGGGTCAGCCCCTCGCCGTTGAGCAGGGAACTCTCCAGGTAGTAGCCGCCCTGCCCGGCCGGCAGGAAGCGGTCCCGGACCAGGTTACGGGTGCTCACCCGGATGGCGAAGCCCTGGTTACGGTTGATCTGCTGGGGAAACTCGGTGATCAGCAGCGACGGGTTGTTGGCCGCGGAGCCGACCTCACCGAAGGCGGTGCTGATGCAACGGTTGCCGTTCTGGAAGCCGTCGTGCGGCTGCAACCGGCTGTTGTTGCAGTTGTTCGCCAGCACCTGGAGGCCGTTGTTGCCGTTGTTCGGGTTGCCCCCGTTGTTGTTGCCACCACCGTTGTTGTTGCCACCCCCGTTGTTGGGATTCCCATTGTTTCCGCCGTTGTTGTTGTTCACCGGCCGCACCTGGCAGTTGGCCAGATCCGCCAGGCCGCGCGGACGCGGACCGAACCGGTCGATGGCGATGGTGATCCGGTCCAGGGTGGCCCGCCGCTTGCTGGCCAGCGGACCCAGGATGGCGTTGTTGATGAAGCCCTGCCCCCTGTTGCCCTCGGCGGCGAGTCGCTGGTCGGCCTCGGTGATCTGGGTCTGCAACAGGCCCAGGTTCCGGTCCACCTCGGCGCGGGCCCGATCGGGCACCTGAGGCAGCCGGCTGACCACGTCCGGGCAGGCCACAGCCTGGGAGCCGGTGGCGGCACCGCCGCCGTTGCGGGTCTCCTGGCACTCCTCGATGGTCTGCTGTCCGTCACCCCAGTGATTGGTCACCCACCGGCCATTCTGGAAGGTGCGGGTGGTGGTGGCACCACGGGCGGCCGGCGCGGTGGCGCCCGGAATCGGGGCGACGCACTCGGCCGCCACCGGACGGGGCTGCTTGTTCGGCCGTCGGTCACCGGCCGATGAGATCTGGGTAACGGCGACCACCCCGCCGAATACGGCGAGCGTGGCACCGACGGCCAGCAGTCGCTTCGTCCGCGTGTTACCGGATGGTCGGCGCGACCGGGGGGACCTGCGCATCGAATTGCTCTCCTTCTCGATCCGGTACCTGATTCGTGACTCGACGGACCGAACGGAATCGTGGTGGCACGCCCGGCGGACATCCGAACGCGCCGATGGCACGTCGACTGACGACGATGCCCTTTCCGCACCGTCTCCCGCGCCTGTCGGTGCGGGTCGGGGAGATCCTGTCCATTCCCGGTGAGGTACGGACCCGCCAGGGGGGCCGGTTCAAAGTCGGCTGACTTTTTTTCGCCACGGGGCGCGGCGGCAGCATCGGTGGAGGTGTTCCACCGGCGGAGGTCAGAGCTGACAGAGATGGTCGTACGGGAAGCCGTCGGCGAGTTCCTCGCGGCGATCCCGCAGTCGCCGAATGTCATCGCGCAGTTCCGCACGATCGACCAGAACCGGAATGTCGGCCTCCAGCCGGCGCAGCCGGTCGCCGACCGCCAGGGTGGCCAGATCCTCGGCCAGGCGAGCGGGATCCACCCCGCAGGAAAGACGGTGGACCTCAAGCGACACCCGTTCCACAAGGCACTCGCCGGGGCGTACCTCGACCCAGGCCCAGCCCTCGGCCGGGCCGGCGGTCCACCGCACGTGCAGCCCCCGCAGGATCGGGTCGGCCAACCGTCGGGCCACGTACGCCTCGACCGCGTCGGCCCGGGCCAGGGCACCCAGGTCGTTGACCGCGCCGGTGCGGCCGTCGGGCAGCCGGCCGATGATGTCGCGGAACCCCACGGCGGCCACCTCGGTCCCGGCGCCACCCTCGGCGTACCGGCGGGCGTCGATCAGGTAGGTCAGGATGCCGGGCCCGTGCTCGGTCGCGTTCAGGGTGGTCGAGACGATCCGCAGGACCGGCAGACCGACCGCGGCGGTGACCGCTGCCATGGCCCGCTCGGCGCGACGGGCGGCCGGGTCGGGCGACGGCGGCCGGAACTGCACCGCGAACTCGACCTGGTCAGCGTCGGCGGCCCCGACCACGAGGTCGAGCGGTTCCCGGGCGGCGAGGTTCCACTGGTTGGCGGTCAGGCCGGTGGGCCGCCGCCGGATCAGGTCACCGAGGCGCAGGCCGGCGTACACCCGCCGCCCGGCGCGCAGGAGCACCTCGCCGCGTCCCGCCCCGACCGGGATCATCGCCGGCCGGGAGTCCTCGCCACCGGTCATCGTCGCATCCACCCCATCCTGCCGCCGATCGACCGAGTCTAGGATGACGATCATGCGGGTCCTCTGCCCTGGGCCCACCCCGAGGCCCGGCAGGGTGGGTTTTTCGGCGGCCTGGTGAGGAGGTACGCCGGTGCGGGTGGTCTCCCTGGTGCCCTCGCTGACCGAGGCGGTCGCGGTGACCCTGCCCGGCCTGCTGGTCGGGGCCACCGACTGGTGCTCCCACCGGTCCGCGCACAGTGGACCAGGCGCTCACCGAACTGGCCGACCTGCTCAGGGAGCTGGGGCCGGCACGGAACCCGGATGGCTCGGTGTGCACCATGTGCACGCGGCGCACCCAGCGGTACCCTCGATTCAGCCTGGCGGAACTGCGGGCGACGGGACCGGACCTCGTCGTACTGCCGGATGAGCCGTACCGGTTCACCCGCGACGACGGGCCGGAGGCCTTCGCTCCCCTCCCCTGCGCCCTGGTCTCCGGACGCCATCTGACCTGGTACGGCCCCTCGCTGGCCGAGGCTCGCGACCTGCTGGCCGGTCAACTCGCCGACCCGGTCGTCGGCTCCGGCTGAGCTACGCGAGGTCCCGACCGACCGGGACCAAGGTCCCGCCCGGTCATGGCCTGGTCGGCCCTGCACACCACCTACCCGACAGGCGTCCAATAGAGATGCCACCGGGACAGCGGTGCGAAGCGAAGAAGGGACGTGGACACCATGACCGCGATGATGGAGCGGAACACCGCCGCCGCCAAGACCCCCGGGGCCGCAACCGTCCGGGAGCAGAACACCAGCAAGCGCGCCAGCCGCTACCTGCTCGGCGGACTCCGCCTGGCCCTGGGCTGGATCTTCCTCTGGGCCTTCCTCGACAAGCTGATCGGTCTGGGCTTCTCCACCGAGGCGAAGAACGCCTGGATCAACGGTGGCAGCCCCACCAAGGGCTTCCTGACCTTCGGGGTCAGCGGCCCGTTCGAGGGCTTCTACAACAGCATCGCCGGCGCCGCCTGGGCGGACTGGCTGTTCATGATCGGCCTGGCCGCGATCGGTACCGCCCTGATGCTCGGCATCGGGATGCGCATCGCCGCCGTGAGCGGTGGGCTGCTGCTGGTGATGATGTGGACCGCCGCCCTGCCCACCACCAACCCGTTCATGGACGACCACCTGATCTACGCCGGTGTCCTGGCCCTGCTCGCAGTGACCAACGCCGGTGACACCTGGGGCCTGGGCCGCCAGTGGGCCCGGCTGCCGATCGTCAAGCGCTTCGGCTGGCTCCGCTGACCTGAATCACCTCCCCCCACGCGGCGGGCGTCACCACCGGTGACGCCCGCCCCGTCGTATCCCCCACCCCCACCCCACCCCACCCCACCCCACCCCGCCCCCGCCCCCGCCCCCGCCCCCGCCCCCGCCCCCGCGATCTTGCACTTTTGGTCGTCGCATATCGGGGCAATGCGCCTGTATCGGCGACCGAAAGTGCAAGATCGCGGGGAAGGTTGGGGTGGGGGGTGGGAGGGGGTGTCGTAGCATCCGGCAGGATTGTGCTGACTGAAACCGACGTCACAGGAGAATTCGCATGAACCAGGCAGCGAGCAAGCCCGAGATCGGTCCGATCGAGGGAGCCCCGCCGGCCGACCTCGTGATCGAGGACATCACCGTCGGCGAGGGACCGGAGGCCCAGCCTGGTCAGCTCGCCCGGGTGCACTATGTCGGGGTGGCCCACTCCACCGGCGCCGAGTTCGACGCCTCCTGGAACCGTGGCGAGGCCTTCGAGTTCCCGCTCGGCGGCGGACGGGTCATCGCCGGATGGGACCAGGGCGTGGTGGGGATGCGGGTCGGGGGCCGGCGCAAGCTGACCATCCCGCCGCACCTCGGCTACGGCAGCCGGGGCGCCGGTGGTCTCATCAAGCCCAACGAGACCCTGGTCTTCGTGGTCGACCTGCTCGGCCTCAGCTGACCGCGACGTCCGGCGCCGGCCCCGTGCCCGGCGCCGGACGCCCCGGCGGCGTCACACCGAGGTGAGGACCCGGTCGGCGTCGACGATCGGGATCACCCGGCGCAGACCGGTGGCGCGCAGCACCCGGTCCACCACGGGTGGCGGGTCCACCAGCACCAGTTCGCCGCCCTGGGCCCGCACCCACAGTCGCGCCGCGAGCAGGGCGCGCACCCCGGCCGCAGAGAGCAGCCGGACCTCGGAGAGATCCACGCGGAGTTCCGAACGGGTCGGGGCCGCCCAGAGCGCGGCCCGCAACGCCCCGACGGTGGCGATGTCGACCACCCCGACCACGCGCACGCACACCACGTCGCCCGACACCGTGGTCTCGACGTGGAATCGTTCCTCGCGCTCTCGCATGAGTCGAACCTATCCCCCGGCACCGACACTTCCACCCTGCGCGAAGCGGGTTCCGGGTAGATCCAGGGCATGACCCGCAGGCACCTCGGGTCCACCCTAGGGAGGATCCCCCGCCCGGGTCCGTACCCCTGCGCCTCGACGACCCGATCCCCGACCGCCCGCCGACGCCGACCCACGCGGCACCACCGGGTGGCTGGCCGTTCGCGGCGGCGTGCAACGGCCTCCGGGCCGGTCCGTCACGGACCGGCCCGGAGATGCGTCCCTCTCAGCCGCCGCTGGAGGACGGGTCCGGCTCCGGTGAGCCACCGGCCACCGCCCCCGGGTCCGGCTCCTGTGTCGGGGTGGGTTGCAGCCCGGCCGGGACCGGCAGGGCGCTGCCCTTGGCGAACTGATCCCAGCTGACGTTCCAGGCGGTCCAGCCGTTGCCCTCGCCGAGTTCGACCTCGGTGCCCTTGACGGTCACCAGGTCACCGACCTGGGTGACGCCCATCAGCCAGTCGGCGTTGGCCGCCGACAGGTTCGTGCAGCCGTGCGACACGTTGGTGTTGCCCTGGTCCCCCTCCGACCAGGGTGCGCCGTGGATGAACTCACCGCCCCAGGTGAGTCGCTGCGCGTCCTCCACGTCGACGACGTACGGGTCGGCGGAACCCCGGGTGTCGAAGGTGGTGAAGTCGTGCTTCTCCATGATCACCATCTTGCCGCTGGAGGTCGGGGTGCTCGGCTTACCGAGACTGACCGGCAGCTTGCGCAGCAGTTTCCCGTCCTGGAAGACCGACATCCGCTTGGTCGCGTTGTCGATCTCCAACTGGACCTGCCGACCGATCTTCGAGGTGGCCCGCTTGTCCGTGTCACCGACGTGTTCCTTGCCGATGGGCAGGCCCTCCAGGGCCGACCGGACGCTGATGGTCGTCCCGGGGCGCCAGAAGTCGGGGGCCCGGTAATAGACCTGACTACCGTCGGCAACCCAGGACCAGGTGCCCGGCTGCGGCGGATCCGTCTTCACGAACAATCGGCGCTGCACATCCGCTCTCGCCTCTTTGGGAATTGGCGGGTCGAAGGCCACCGTTACCGGCATAGCCGTGCCGTACGTCCGATTTCCGGCGAAATACAGCACGCTGGTGATGGCCGGTTTCGACGATTTCTCGCCGGTGGTGAAAGTGGTCTTGCGGGTGACCGTGTCCCCTGAGTCACCGGTCACCACCACCTCGGCGGTGTAGGTGCGCTTGGGTGCCAACGCCTTGTTCGGCACCCATCCGGTGCCGTCCTCGCGGGGCTCGGCCTCCACCGTGCCGCCCTTGTCGTCGGTGATGCGCACGGAGGTGACCCGCCCGTGTTTGACATCGGTGCCGATCTCGCCGCTGAGCGGCACCCCACGGGCGCCCTCGGCCGGAGTGACGGTCACCTCCGGTTTGGCTCGCGCCTCGGCGGGCTGGCCGGCCTTGCGGTCAGTGGTACATGCTCCCAACGCCAGCGGTGCCGCCGCGACGGTCACCGCGAAAAGCGTCAGTCGCCGCCTGAACCTCATGATGATCGTCCCCCCGTTTATCACTGCGGCCTCTGCCACATTCTCTCTACGGGGAAGCGACATTTTCGCCATTCAGAAAAGCGCGGCGAAAAGCGCGGCCAGGACGCTTTTACGAATTCCAGACCGCAACGGCCCCGGCAGTACCGGCCAGCGCGGCAACGGGTGGCCTGCGGGGAATGTCCCCACCCGTGCCCGGACGCCGGTGCCGACGCCGAACGCGCCCGGCATCCGTACCGATGCCGGGCGCGAGGTTCGGGGCGGCTCAGACGGCGGCGATGAGCAACTCCGGCCGCTCGACACAGTCGGCGACGTGCCGCAGGAACCCACCGGCCACCCCACCGTCACAGACCCGGTGGTCGAAGGTGAGGCTGAGCTGGGTGACCTTGCGTACCGCCAGCTGACCGTCGACCACCCATGGCTTGTCGATGATCCGGCCCACCCCCAGCAAGGCCGCCTCCGGGTGGTTGATGATCGGCGTGGAGCCGTCGACACCGAACACCCCGTAGTTGTTCAGGGTGAAGGTGCCGCCGGTCAGTCGGGCCGGTGGCAGTTCACCGGCCCGGGCCGCCTTCGTGGTGGCGGCCAGTTCGGCGGCCAACTCGGCGGTGGTGAGCCGGTCGGCATCGCGGAGCACCGGGACCAGCAGCCCACGGTCGGTCTGGGCGGCGATGCCCAGATGCACCCCGGCGGACTGCACGATCCGCTGGCCCTCGGTGTCCACCCGGGCGTTGAGCTGCGGGTACCGACGCAGCCCGGACAGGCAGATGCGGGCCAGCAGGGCCAGGATGCTCACCGGCTGGTCGGGGCGGGCGGCGTTGATCGCGGCCCGGGTCGCCAGCAGGGCGGTAGCGTCGGCGTCCACCCAGATGGTCACCTCGGGGATCTCCCGGCGGCTGCGGGAGAGCTTGTCGGCGATCGCCTTGCGGATGCCGGTCAGCGGGATGACCACGTCCCCGGCGCCGGTCGGGGACAGCCCGAGGTGCGCCGCCGGCTGCTCGCCGGTGCCGGTGGCCGAGGCCGTGCCGACGGGCGAGGCCGTGCCGACGGGCGAGGCCGTGCCGACGGGCGAGGCCGCGGCGATGGGCGAGGCCGCAGCGTCGGCGGCCGCCTCCACGTCCGCCCGCCGGATCACCCCGCCGGGCCCGCTGCCGCGTACCGTGGCCAGGTCCACCCCGCGCTCGCGGGCCAGCCGACGCACGATCGGCGAGATGACCAGGGCCGCGACCGACTGCGACGGCACGGGCGCGGCCACCGCAGCCGGGGCCGGAGCAACCGGTGCCGGGGCCACCGGGGCCGAAGCAGCCGGAGCCGGGGCGGCCGGAGTCGAAGCAGCCGGGGCGGAAGCCGGCGAGGCCAGCGACGCGACAGGGCGGGCCCGCCGACGGCGGCGGGCCCCGCCGTGGCCGGTGCCGTACCCGATGAGGACGTTGCCGGAACCGGCCCGCTCCTCCTCCCGGTAGACGGCGTGCCCGACCGGTTCAGCTGCGCCGTCCGCCGCCACGGTGATCAGCGGCTGGCCGACCGGGCGTACCTCGCCCTCCGCGCCGTGCAGGGCCACCACCCGGCCGGCGTACGGGCAGGGCACGTCCACGACGGCCTTGGCGGTCTCCACCTCGACCACGGTCTGGTCGACCGTGACCACGTCACCGACCGCTACCCGCCACTGCACGATCTCCGCCTCGGAGAGCCCCTCCCCCAGGTCGGGCAGAAGGAAGACCTGGTCGCTCATGCCGGCACCCCGTCGGTCAGCCACCGGGAGTCCGGCTGGTCGTCCCACTGCAGGCGGGCCACGGCGTCGAGCACCCGGTCGACCGAGGGCAGGTGGGTGTGCTCCAGCATCGGCGCGGGGTACGGGATGTCCAGCCCGGACACCCGCAGCACGGGCGCGTGCAGGGCGTGGAAGCAGCGCTCCTGCACCCGGGCGGCGATCTCCGCGCCCACCCCGGCGAAGCCCTGCGCCTCCTGCACCACCACACACCGGCCGGTCCGGCGTACCGAGGCGGCGATGGTGGCGTCGTCGAAGGGCACGATGGTGCGTACGTCGACCACCTCCAGGTCCCAGCCCTCCTCCTTGGCGGCCTCGGCGGCCTCCAGGGCGACCGGCACCGCCGGGCCGTAGGCGACCAGGGTGGCGTCGCGGCCGGGCCGGCGGACGACCGCCCGACCGAAGGGCTCGGTACGCGCCGAGAGGTCCGCCTCGCCGCTGGCGAAGTAGAGCTTCTTCGGCTCCATGAAGACCACCGGGTCCGGGTCGTCGATCGCCTCCCGCAGCAGGGAGTACGCGTCCGCGACCGTCGCCGGGGTGATCACCTTCAGGCCCGGGGTGTGGGCGTAGTACGCCTCGGAGGAGTCACAGTGGTGCTCCACCCCACCGATACCCCCGGCGTACGGCACCCGGATGACCATCGGCACGCTGAGCGCCCCCCGGGTGCGGTTGCGCATCTTCGCCACATGGGAGGCGATCTGCTCGAAGGCCGGGTAGGCGAAGGCGTCGAACTGCATCTCGACCACCGGGCGCAGCCCGGACATGGCCAGCCCGACGGCGAACCCGACGATGCCGGCCTCGGCCAGCGGGGTGTCGAAGCAGCGCTTGTCGCCGAAGCGGGCCTGGAGGCCGTCGGTGATCCGGAAGACCCCGCCCAACTGGCCGACGTCCTCGCCGAAGACGACTACCCGCTCGTCGTCGAGCATCGCGTCGGCCAGGGCGGCGTTGAGGGCCTTCGCCATCGTCATGGTGGCCATCAGGCGTCCTCCTCCTGGCTCGCGGCCAGCTCGGCGCGGACCTGTTCCCGCTGCTCCACCAACTGCGGGGTGGGCTCGGCGTAGACGTGCTCGAAGAGGCTCAGCGGGTCGACCGTGGGCTGGGCGTTCATCCGCTCGCGCAGCCGTGCGGCGTACGCCTCGGCCTCCTCGGCGATCTCGGCGACGGCGGCGTCGTCGAGCGCCTTCCGGGCGCGCAGGTAGCTCTCCAGCCGGGCGATCGGGTCCCGGTCGCGCCAGGCCTCGACCTCCTCGGCGTCGCGGTAGCGGGTCTGGTCGTCGGCGTTGGTGTGCGGCTCCATCCGGTAGGTGTGCGCCTCCACCAGGTACGGGCCCTTGCCGGCCCGGGCGTGGGCGACCGCCCGGTTCAGCACGGCCAGCACCGCCACCGGGTCGTTGCCGTCGACCTGCTCGCTCGGCACCCCGTAGCCGACTCCCTTGTAGGCCAGGGTCGGGGCGGCGGTCTGCCGGGACAGCGGGACACTGATCGCGTACCGGTTGTTCTGCACGAAGTAGACGACCGGCGCCTTGAACACCGCGGCGAAGTTGACCCCCTCGTGGAAGTCGCCCTCGCTGGTGGCGCCGTCACCGATGTAGACGAACGCTACCGTGTCGCGACCCTGGTACGACTCGCCGTAGGCCAGGCCGGCGGCGTGCACGCACTGGGTGGCCAGGGGGGTGCACTGCGGGGCGGTACGCACCACGGTGGGGTCGTACCCGCAGTGCCAGTCGCCGCGCAGCAGGGTGAGCACCTCGACCGGGTCGATGCCCCGGGCGGTCAGCGCCATCGACTCGCGGTAGGTGGGGAACACCCAGTCGTCCTCGCGCAGGGCGAGGACCCCGCCGACCTGGCAGGCCTCCTGACCTCGGGAGGAGGGGTAGACGGCCAGCCGGCCCTGCTTGGTCAGCGCGGTGGCCTGCGCGTCGAAGCGTCGGCCGATCACCATCCGCCGATACATCTCGCGCAGCGCCTCGACGGGCGGCTCGGGATAGTCGGGGTGGGCCGGCAGCGGGGTGCCGTCGGAGTTCAGCAGCCGGACCGGTTCGGCCTGCGGAATCAGGCCGGCGGACGGGTCCGGTGCGGCCGGGGTGGCCGGCCGGCGCTTTCGCGGGGATGCCCTGCGCGCCGTCTGGGGGGTCGTCGTCACGGCGGAACCTCCTGGACATGTGGTGGCCCTATGCTCCTGTGGTCGGATGATTGACTCAAGATCCCCGGAGAACGCGGGATGATTGGCACCTCAGGGAGGCTGGTGTGGGCCAGGAGACCGTCAAGGGCCCGGCCGTGACGAGCGCCACGGGACGTTCGGCACAACTGGACGAGGTGGACCGTCGGCTGCTGGACGAACTGACCCGCGACGGGCGGATCTCCATCCGTACCCTGGCCGAGCGGGTGCATGTGTCCCGGACCAACGCGTACGCCCGGGTGGAGCGGCTGGTCCGGGACGGGGTGATCACCGGGTTCACCGCTCGGGTAGCCCCCGAACCGGCCGGGTTGGGCACCTCGGCGTACATCGCCCTGACCATCCGGCAGAACACCTGGCGGGAGGTCTCCGCGGAGCTGGCCCGGGTGCGCTACGTCGAGCATGTGGCGCTGCTCAGCGGCGAGCACGACGTGCTGGCCCTGGTCCGTGCGCCGGACAACGCCACCCTGCGGGACGTGGTGCTGGACCGGGTGCAGCGCATCTCCGGGGTGCTGTCCACCCGCAGCTGGCTGGTCTTCGAGGAGTACGCCGGGGTCAACAGCCCCTGGTCGTAGCTCACCGCTGCGGTGGCGCCGCCAGCCCTTCCCGGTCGGCCAGTTCCAGCAGGGGTTCCAGACCGAATCGCCGGCCGTCCAACCCGGCGTGCGGGTCGCCGCGTTCGGCGAACCGGCCCGGCATGCTCAGCACGTCGAAGTCCTCCGGCCGGACCTGGTCCAACTCGGCCCAGTCCAGCGGCGCGGACACCAGGGCTGCCGCGGTGGGCCGGATCGAGTACGCCGAGGTCATGGTGTGATCCCGGGCCATCTGGTTGAAGTCGATGAAGATCGGCCGGTCCCGCTGCTCCCGCCACCAGGTGGTGGTGACCAGGTCGGGGCGGCGGCGCTGCATCTCCCGGCCCAGCGCCAGCACGGCTCGTCGGCAGTCGCCGAAGCTCCACCGGGGTTCGATGGAGAGGTAGACGTGCAGGCCACGCCCGCCGGTGGTCTTGGGGTAGCCGACCAGGCCCAACTCTTCCAGGAAGGCGCGTACCTCCTGGGCCACCGGCACCACCTGGTCGAACCCGATCCCGGGCATCGGGTCCAGGTCGATGCGCAACTGGTCGGGTCGCTCGACGTCGGCGCGGGTCACCGGCCACGGATGGAACCGCAGGGTGCCCAGGTTGACCGCCCAGATCACCACGGCCAACTCCCCCGGTGCCACCTCGTCCGCGGTCCGGCCGCTGGGGAAGGTCAGATGGGCGGTGCCCACCCAGTCGGGCGCCCCGGCGGGCACCCGCTTCTGATAGAAGGCGTCCCCCCGGTTGCTCTGCCGGGTGGCGACGGTCGCCCCCTCGAACACCCCCCGGGGCCACCGTTCCAGCATGGTCGGCCGGTCCCGCAACGCCCGCAGGATGCCCTCACCCACGGCCAGGAAGTAGCGCACCACGTCCAGCTTGGTCAGGCCCTGCTCCGGGAAGTACGGCTTGTCCGGGCTGGAGACGCGCACCACCCGCCGCCCCACCTGGATCTCCTCGGCCGCGCGTGTCATGGACCTCACCCTAGGGGCGGTGTCGGCCGGATGCGGCGCAACAGCACCTGGGCTGTAACGCCACAAATCGACAGGACGCTTGTGGTCTTGAAGGGCGGGCACGCCGTCCGCCACCGCCGGGCCGCCTCCCGCCAGGAGCCCGCCCGGCGGGTAACACCCTGGGGAGGGGAGTGAACATGCTCCGTCGTACGGCCCTCGCCGTGGCGGCCGCCGTGGCCCTCGGTGTCGGTCTCACCGGCACCGCCACCGGCACGGCCACCGCCTCCGCCACCGGCCCTGAGGCCACCTACCTGGTGCTCGCACCCCAGGGCGGCACAGTCGACCGGGCGCTGGCGCGGGTGGCCGCCGCCGACGGGCGGGTGGTGGCCGACTACCGGCAGATCGGGGTGCTGATCGTCCGCTCGGCCAACCGTGACTTCGTCACCCAGGCCGCCGGGGCGGGGATCGAGTCCGTGGCCCCCACCGCCGGGCTGGGCACCGTCCTGGACGAGGGCCACACCGTGGAGCTGACCGAGGCCGAGGCGGCGGCCCCGACGGCCGACCCGGACGCCGAGCCCCTCTTCGACCGGCAGTGGGCCATGCCGATGATCGACCTGCCGCGGGCCCACACGGTCACCACCGGCAGCGCCGAGGTGGTGGTGGGGGTGTTGGACAGCGGCATCTCCAGCAGCCACCCCGACCTGGCCACCCAGATCGCCCGGGACAAGAGCGTCTCCTGCCTCGGTGGGGTGGCCGACCCCAGCGAGGCGGCCTGGAATCCCACCACCTCCGACCACGGCACCCATGTGGCCGGGATCATCGCCGCCGCCCGCAACGGGGTAGGGGTTACCGGGGTGGCCCCCGGGGTCAAGGTGGCCGCGGTGAAGGTCGTCGACAACGAGGGCTACATCTATCCGGAGGCCGCGGTCTGCGGCTTCATGTGGGCCGCCGAGCAGGGCATGCAGCTGACCAACAACAGCTACTACCTGGACCCGTGGGAGCTGAACTGCCGCAACGACCCCCGCCAGCGCCCGGTGTGGCAGGCCGTGCAGCGGGCCCTGCGCTACTCGCAGAGCAAGGGGGTGCTGCATGTGGCCTCCGCCGGCAACGCCAACTACGACCTGGCCCACCGGTTCGTCGACTCCGGCAGCCCGAACAACGGCATACCGGAGGTACGCCAGATCACCGGCGCCTGCCTCGTGCTGCCCGCCCAGGCCCCGGGGGTGGTGACCGTCGCCGCGGTCGGGCCGACCGGAGCCAAGAGCTACTACTCCTCGTACGGCCAGGGGGTCATCGATGTGACCGCCCCCGGCGGGGACAGCCGGATCCGTACCCAGGGCCTGGTCCCGACCACCACGGACGCCATCCTGTCGACCACCTACAACACGGTGACCCGGACCGACGGCTGGGGGTGGAAGCAGGGCACCTCGATGTCCGCTCCGCATGTCACCGGGGTGGCGGCCCTGGCCCGGTCGGTGCACCCCGGCATGAATGCCGGGCAGTTGTCGGCGCTGCTGGAGCGCACCGCCGTGCCCCAGACCTGCCCGGCGGGCCGCTACGACCCGGTGCCGCTGCTGCCGAACCCGGCCGACTACTCGGCCACCTGCCAGGGCGGTACCCGCAACGGCTTCCACGGCGCCGGCCTGGTCAACGCCGACCGGGCGGTGCGGTGACCCCGGACGGGCTGCCGCACCCGGGACCGGACCCCACCGAGGGCCGACACCGCACCGGGTAGGATCGGCGCGGGCCGTGACTGGCGCGTGGGGATGGAGCACCATCGGGAAGCGGTCCCGTCACAACGACGCACGCCGAGCGCCTGGGCCTTCCGCACCGTCGTCAGGAGGTCGCATGTCGCCCAACGCCGAGTCCACCGCCTTCCGCAGCGCCCTGGAGGTCATCCGCTCCGTGGAGCCGCGCGTCGCCGACGCGATCGGCGCGGAGCTGGCCGACCAGCGCGAGTCGCTCAAGCTGATCGCCAGCGAGAACTACGCCTCGCCGGCCACCCTGCTGGCGATGGGCAACTGGTTCAGCGACAAGTACGCCGAGGGCACGGTGGGCCGCCGGTTCTACGCCGGCTGCCAGAACGTCGACACGGTCGAGGCGCTGGCCGCCGAGCACGCCCGGGAGCTGTTCGGCGCGGCGCACGCCTACGTGCAGCCGCATTCGGGCATCGACGCCAACCTGGTGGCTTTCTGGGCGATCCTGGCCGACCGGGTGGAGGCCCCCGCGCTGAAGCGGGCCCAGGCCCGGCACGTCAACGACCTCACCGAGGCCGACTGGTTCGCCCTGCGCCGGGAGCTGGGCGACCAGCGGATGCTCGGCATGTCCCTGGACGCCGGTGGGCACCTCACCCACGGCTTCCGCCCGAACATCTCCGGCAAGATGTTCGACCAGCGCAGCTACGGCACCGACCCGGCGACCGGCCTGGTCGACTACGACAAGGTCGCCGAGGTAGCCCGGGAGTTCCGGCCGTTGGTGCTGGTGGCCGGCTACTCGGCGTACCCCCGGAAGGTCAACTTCCGGATCATGCGGGAGATCGCCGACTCCGTCGGGGCCACCTTCATGGTCGACATGGCCCACTTCGCCGGCCTGGTGGCGGGCAAGGTCTTCACCGGTGACTTCGACCCGGTGCCACACGCGCACATCGTCACCACCACCACCCACAAGTCGCTGCGGGGTCCGCGCGGTGGCATGGTGCTCTGCGGCCCGGAACTGGCCGAGCAGGTGGACCGGGGCTGCCCGATGGTGCTCGGCGGCCCGCTGCCGCACGTGATGGCCGCCAAGGCGGTCGCGCTGGCCGAGGCCCGCCGCCCCGACTTCGCCGACTACGCCCAGCGCATCGTCGACAACGCCCAGGCCCTGGCCGAGGGCCTGCTGCGCCGGGGCGCGAAGCTGGTCACCGGGGGCACGGACAACCACCTGGTGCTCATCGACGTCACCGGGTACGGCCTGACCGGCCGGCAGGCCGAGCAGGCCCTGCTGGACTCGGGCATCGTCACCAACCGCAACGCGGTGCCGCAGGACCCCAACGGGGCCTGGTACACCTCCGGCATCCGGATCGGCACCCCGGCCCTGACCACCCGTGGGCTGGGCACCGCGGAGATGGACGGCACCGCCGAGCTGATCCACACCGTGCTCAGCCAGACCAGCGCCGGGGCCAACCCGGACGGCACGGCCTCGAAGGCCAAGTACGTCCTCGACCCGGCCCTGGCGGACAAGGTCAGCCGGCAGGCCGGCGACCTGCTCGCCGGTTTCCCGCTGTACCCCGGCGTCGACCTGGGCTGACCGACACATCTTCCCGGCCGGTCCGGCGCCCTGCGGCGCCGGGCCGGCCGCTCTGCACTGCCGCCTGCCGCTTACCGGGCACGGCTCAGTTCAGCGGGCGCTTGAGGTGGTAGCGGTGGACCTCGGTGCTGCCCTGCACGTTGTTCACGTCCTCGGCGGCCGTGACGAGTTCCCAGCCCTCCCGGCCTACCCGGTTGAGATGGGCGACCGCGGTGTCACCGTAGGCGGTGACATCCTTGCGTGACCCGTCGGGGCCGTACCAGACGAACGTGACGTGAAAGTTCCGGCCCTGCCCCTGATAGCGGCGGACCAACAAGGCGTACTCCCAGGCAACCATGCGATCCATTATGACTGTCCATCCAGGACCAGAACACGGGGGCCGTCACAGGTTGCAAACGGGTGAACGCGCTACGTCAGTCCTCCGGTGAGAACCCCGCTGACCGCTGGGCCGATCGGTCGACGTCATCGGCACACTCCCAATCCGGCCGCTCACCCTCCGGTCGGGACCGGGGTCTGGGCGTGGACGTGGAACCGCAGGGACCGGGCGTCGGTGAAGCACTCGCGCATCGGCCGGACCAGGTCCCGGTGTTCCGGGCTGCGTTCCCAGGCCTCGAAGTCGGCCAGGCTGGCCCACTCGCTGGTGATCAGCCACTGCTCCGGGTCGGTGGCCGAGCGGCACACCTGGTCGACCAGGTGCCCCGGCACCCCGTCGGCGACCAGGTGCCGTACCCCCTCGTAGGCCCGCAGGAAGTCCTCGGTGCGCTCGGTGGGCACCCGGACGAGGAAGACGACCCGTCCTCGTGTCATGGTTGGTCCTCTCCGGCCGGGCCGGTGCCGCGCAGCACCAGCGCGCTGTTGAAACCGTCGAAGCCCCGCGCGCAGACCAGGCCCACCCGGGTACGGGGACGACGGGGCTCACGCAGGAAGTCCAGTTCGCAGCCCTCGGCCACCTGCTCCGGGCCGGCCGAGGGAGGCAGGGTGTCCTGGGCGAAGGCGAGCAGGAGGGTGGCCACGTCCAGGGCCGAGCCGCCCTGGTGGGCCCGCCCGGTGAGGGTCTTGTGGGTGCTGACCGGTGGTGCCGTACCGGTGAAGACCGCGCGCAGCGCGGTGGCCTCGGCCCGGTCGTAGCGGGCCACCCCCAGGGCGTCCGGCACCACCAGGTCCACCTCGTGCGGCTCGACCCCGGCCCGGCCCAGGGCCAGCCGCATGGCGCGGGCGTACTGGTGGGGGTCACCGGCACTGTCGGCGGTGGTGTGGGCCGCGTCGTGGGTGGCACCCCAGCCGGTCACCTCGGCGTAGCCGCGCACCCCCCGGGCCCGGGCGTGCTCGTACTCCTCGACGACGAAGACGGCCCCTCCCTCGGCGGGCAGGTAGCCGCTGGTCGCGGAGTCGAAGGGCAGGTAGGCCCGCCGCGGGTCGTCCGCCCCGCTGAGCAGGCCGGAGCGCAGTTGGCAGGCCAGGGCGTACGGGCTGAGCGGGCATTCGGTCGCCCCGGCCAGCACCACCCGGGCCCCCCGGCGGATGATGCGTACCGCCTGGGCCAGGCTGTCCAGGCCGCCGGCCGACTCGGTCACCAGCACCCCGCAGGGCCCCTTGGCCTGGTGCGCGATGGACAGTTGACCCACGCTGGCCGCGTAGAACCAGGCGATCGACTGGTACGCCCCGACCGTGCGGCTCGGCGAGGACCAGAGCCGCTGCAACTCCCGCTGGCCGAACAGGTTCCCGCCGGAGGAACTGGCCAGGGTGACCGCCCAGCCGTACGGGTCCAGCGGACGCTCGGGCAGGCCGGCGTCCGCCAGGGCCAGTCGGGTGGCCACGAATCCCAGGTGGGTCCAGCGGTCGGTCTGCACCAGCACCCGGTTGTCGATGTAGCGGGCCGGTTCGAAGTCCGGCACCTCACCGGCCAGTCGGGTCGGATACCCGGCGGCGTCGAACAGGGTGATCGGGCCGGTACGCCGTTGACCGGAGAGCACCGTACGCCAGTGGGCCTGCTTGCCGATCCCGCTGGGGGCGACCACCCCGATGCCGGTCACCACCGCCCGGCGACGCTGCTCGCTCACCGGGTCCCCTGCCGGGCCAGCCGACGGAACAGCATCGCCGACTGGAACCCGCCGAAGCCGCTGCCGACCGACAGGGCCACCTCCACCGGCACCTCCCGCGCCTCGTTGGGCACGTAGTCCAGGTCGCACTCCGGGTCCCGGGTGGTCCAGTTGGCGGTGGGGGGCACCACTCCGTACTCGATGGCCAGGGCGCAGGCGGCCATCTCGATGGAGCCGATCGCACCCAGGGAGTGTCCGACCATCGACTTGATGGAGCTGATCGGCACCCGGTACGCCGCCGACCCCAGGGCCCGTTTGAAGGCGGCCGTCTCGTGCCGGTCGTTCTGCCGGGTGCCGGAGCCGTGCGCGCTGATGTAGGAGACCTCCTGGGGGGCGATCGCGGCCTGACGCAGGGTGTCACCGATGGCCAGGGCCATCTCCACCCCGTCGGGACGCAGCCCGGTCATGTGGTACCCGTTGCTGCGGCTGGCGTAGCCGGCCACCTCGCAGTAGATGTGCGCGCCGCGGCGCCGGGCGTGCCCGGCCTCCTCCAACACCAGCACGGCGGCCCCCTCGGCCAGCACGAAGCCGTGCCGGTCGGCGTCGAAGGGCCGGGAGGCGTGCGCCGGGTCGTCGTTGTCCGGGCTGGTGGCCCCGATGGCGTCGAAGGAGGCCACGGTGACCGGGGAGATGGGCGAGTCGGCGGCGCCGGCCAGCACGATGTCCGCCTCCCCGTCGACGATCAACTGGTGGGCGTAGCCGATCGCGTCGATGCCGGAGGTGCAGCCGGTGGAGACCACCTGGGCCGGGCCGTGCAGGCCGTGGGCGCAGGCCACGTCGGCGGCCAGGCTGCTCGGCACCAGCGCCTGGTACAGGTACGGGCCGCCGAGGGCGGCGTCGACCAGCCAGTGTCGACCGCTGTCGCTGACGGTCACGTACTCCTGTTCCAGGGCCATGGTGCCGCCGACGGCGGTGCCGAGGACCACCCCGGCCCGGTTCCGCTCGGCGTCGGTGAGGGTCAGGCCGCTGTCGGCGACCCCCTCGGCGGCGCAGGCCAGCGCGAACTGCACGTACCGGTCGGCGCGTCCCCGCTGGGCCAGGGTGAGTCCGGCGGCGTCCGGATCGAAGTCGCACTCGGCGGCGATCTGCGAGCGGAAGGGGGTCGGGTCGAAGAAGCTGATCCGGCGGGTGGCGGTGCGCCCCTCGGTGATGGTCTTCCAGAACCGGTCCCGGGTCACCCCGCCGGGGGCCACCACCCCGATCCCGGTCACCACGGTCTGCCGGCCGGTCACGACCCGTCCCGCTGCTCGACCAGCTCGGTGTCGACATGGCCGAGTTCCGGGCGGGGGGCCAAGGGGCCCAGGTGGAAGACCACCTCGGCGGGGAGGTCACCGGTGTTGCGCAGCCGGTGACGGACGTTGCGGGCCACGAACAGGGCCTCACCGGCGGTCAGGGTTACCGGTTCGTCGTCGAGGTCGACCGTGATCGCACCCCGGACGACATAGAGGAACTCCTCGCTGTACGGGTGGTAGTGCTCCGCTATCCGCTCCCCCGGCGCCATGCTCGCCACCCCCATGAAGCCGGAGGTGGCCCCGACCGTACGCGGGCCCAGCAGCACCCGCAGTTCGCCACCGCGACGGCGGTCCGCGGGCACGTCCCGCGCGGCCACCAGGGCCAGGTCACGCATCGTCGCCTCCCGTGGACCGGGCCTCGGCCAGCCGTTCGATCCGCTCCTTGATGACGGCGAGCTGCACCTGGCTGTTGGCGTTGATCCGCTCGGTCATCCCGGCGTTGTCCAGCGGCGCGGTCGGCTTCATCGCGAAGTCCTGCACCCAGGTCATCCGTACCCCCTGCGGTTCCTCGGTGTAGATCCAGTGGATGCGCATGTACTCGAAGGGGCCGGTCTCCACCCGCTGGGCCCGCACCTGCCGGGTGGCCCGGTCGGGGGTGCGTTCGCTGACCCAACTCCAGGCCACCCCGTTCTCGTCGGGGTGCATGGTCAGCCGGAACCGCACGGTGTCGCCCTCGGTGCCGAGGATCTCGGCCCGGGCGTACTCGGTGAACAGGTCGGGCCAGCCGGCCACGTCGTTGGTGACGGACCAGACCAGCTCCAGGGGGGCGGCGATGACGATGCTGTTCTCGGTGTGCCCGGGCGGGGCGGTGCCCCGGGAGACCAGGTCGGCCACGGCCGGAATACTCAGCCGGGCGGCCTGCTCGGGGATGCGTACCCGCCACCGGTCGGCGACGACGGCGGTCAGTTCCAGCAACGCGAGGGAGTCCATCCCCAGTTCCTCCAGGGAGGCGGCCGGCTCACGGGCGGCCGCCGCCGGATCCAGCCCGCAGTTGGTCACCAGGATGTCGGTGATCTCCTCGGTCAGCGAGCCGCCATCAGTGACGGTCATGGTCCCTCCTCGGTTCGGCGTCGAAGCGGTAGAAGCAGCGGGCCATCGCGTCCCGAGGCGAACGCCAGTCCGGCAGGTACGGCGTGACGTACGGGCGCAGTCGGGTGCTGATCCGGAGGAACTCCGGATGCTCCCGGGCCGCCTCGACCGCGCCGTCGCCCGGCGTGTCGGTCTCCAACAGGTGCACGTACAGGTCGTGCAGCCGGTACAGCGACCGGTGTGAGACCCCGACGAGGTGGGGCAGTTCGGTCGTGTCGGATTCGGCGAAGATCTCGGCGACCAGTTTCTCGGCGGTCGGGACCACCTTCGCCACGATCAGCGTTCGGTCCATGTCGGCTCCTCCCCCACCGCCCGGTGTCCCGGTCGACTGGGCACACCTTGCGGATCAGGCCGTCACCCCGGCGTCAACGGCACCCCCCACCGACCCCGGCCTTCGTGACGCTGCGTTGACGCATCCGATGGCCCTGACTGTGCAGCCTCAGCCCGAAGATCTCTGCGATTTGCCAGTTCAGAGCCATTCTCAGAGACGACCCATGAGTTGCCCGACCGACACAGTCATTGACCCAGAGTAACCACTATTGATAGCCTTCACGACGGTCCGACCCGGCTTCGCGCAGGCCCGTGGCGCGATGTTCGCAGTCGACAGTGGCGTCGCGGCGGCCACGCCGGGGCAACGGCCAGACCCGCAGACCACCCGTTGTGCAGGGGGTGCCCGTGGCCGAATCGCCCACGCCGACCACCGGGAAGCCCCGGAACGCGCAGATCCGACTGCATCTGCTCGGCGGTTTCCGGCTGACCCACGACGGGTCCCCGGTGGTGGTGCCGCGTGGCCTGCAACGGGTGATCGCGCTGATCGGGCTGCGCCCCGCCACGACCCGCACCCATCTGGCCGGTCTGCTGTGGCCGGAGAACACGGAGGAGCGGGCCCTGTCCTCGTTGCGCACCGCGCTGTGGCGACTGCGCCAGGACCCGTACTGCCCGTTGACCACCAGCGCGGACACGGTGCGTCTCGATCCGGCCGTACAGGTCGATGTCGACCGACTGGTCGACGTCGCCGCCCGGGTACGCGACGGACAGACCCCGACCGACGCGGCGGACAGTCTCGCCGCCGGCCGGCACGACCTGCTGCCCGGCTGGTACGACGACTGGGTGTCGACCGACCGGGAACGGTTGCGCCAACTCAGACTGCACATGCTGGAGCAGGTGGCCGGCCACCACCTGCGGGCCGGACGACACGGGGAGGCGCTGGACGCGGCCCTGGAGGCGATGGCCGCGGAGCCCTTGCGGGAGACCCCGCACCGGCTCATCGTGCGGATCCACCTGGCCGAGGGCAACGCCTTCGAGGCGGTGCACGCCTACTACGTCTACCGGGACCTGCTGCTGCGCGAGCTGCGGCTGGAGCCCTCCCCGGCGATGAGCGCCCTGCTCGACGAGACCCTGGAACCGATCCGGCGGGCCAGTCAGGCGGCCTCGGGGCCCTGCCGGCACCCGGCCATCCGGCCGACCCGCCGGGGTGGCTGATCAGATGGCCCGACGTCACCGGATCGACCGTCGGCGTTGACGGCCAGGTGACAGTCCCACCGGCAATGTGGCAGCTGTGCCCGGCCAGGCGGTCGGTGCGCGACCACCGGTGAGAGGGGACCGATGAGCAGTCGACTCGTTATCGTCAGCAGGATAATCCCGGGCGCGGAGGGGCGGGTGGCCCAGATCTTCACCGAGTCCGACGCGACCGAACTGCCCGGCCTGACCGGGATACGCCATCGGTCCCTGTACTGCCTGCACGACCTGTGCGTACACCTGATGGAGACCGACGACGTGGGGGCCGACGCCCTGGCCGCGGCCCGCAACCACCCCCTCTTCCGCCAGGTCAACGAGCGGCTGTCCGCGCACACCTCGCCGTACCTGCCGACCTGGCGCTCACCCCGCGACGCCATCGCCAACTGCTTCTACCGCTGGGACAGCGTGGAGGTCCCGGCTCCCCGCCCGGCCAGCTGACCGGGCGCCGCCATGACCAACCGGACACCGCATGTCCTGATCATCGGGGCGGGCACCGGCGGACTCTGCCTGGCGCACGGGCTCCGTCGCGCCGGCATCAGCGTCGAGGTGTACGAGCGCCACCGCACCCGGGCGGACGGGCTGCTCGGCTACCGGGTGGGGATCGGCCCTACCGGCAGCCGATCGCTCCGTGACTGCCTGCCCCCGGAGCTGTTCGCCGTCTACCTGGCCACCTGCGCCCGGTCCCCGCGCTACTTCAACGTGGTGGACCAGCGGTTGCGGCCCACGGCCTCCTTCCCGCTGCGCCCGGACACCCATCCGGTCGACACGGAACGGTCCGTGGCGCGGATGACCCTGCGCCAGGTGCTGCTGACCGGACTGGAGGACGTGGTGCGTTTCGACCGCACCTTCACCCGGTACGACCAGCACGACGACGGCCAGGTCACCGCCCACTTCGCCGACGGCGGCAGCGCCACCGGTGACCTGCTGGTGGCCGCGGACGGCACCCATTCCGCGGTACGCCGGCAGTACCTGCCGCACGCGGTGATCCGGGACGCCGGCACCATCAACATCGCCACCCGGATCCCGCTGACGGAGGACACCCGGGCCCTGCTGTCCCCGGCGGTACAGCGGGGCATCACCCTGATCTTCGGCTCCGGCGGGGTGATGGGGGTGCTGCACGTGATGGAGTTCAAGTGGGACGCCGAGGGCCGACTCAAGCCGGAGATCGACCCGGCCGAGGCGGCGCTGCTGGCCGACTGGCCCGGCCTGCGGCACGACAGCACCCGGGACAACATCAACCTGGTGGTCTGGAGCACGGCCCGACGCTTCCCGGAGGACGTGCTGGATCGCCGAGGGTCGGAGTTGATCCAGGTGGCCCTGGACCTGACCACCAACTGGCATCCCCACCTGCGCGAGTTGTTCAGTCGGGCCGACCCCGACAGCGCTCTGCCGATCCGGGTGTCCACCTCGGAACCGGTGCCGCCCTGGCACAGCAGCACGGTGACCCTGCTAGGAGATGCCATCCACACCATGACCCCGGGCCGGGGGGTGGGGGCCAACACCGCGCTGCGGGACGCCAACCTGCTGCGCCGTCAACTGATGCTGGCCGCCGCCGGGGAGAAGTCCCTGACCCAGGCGGTGGCCGACTACGAGGCGGTGATGGTGCCGTACGGCTTCGCCCGGGTGGCCGACTCGCTGGCCCGCAGCGGCACCAGCGGGGACGACCGGATGTACAAGCCGGTCTTCGGTCGGGTGGCCCTGCTCGGCGCGCGGGGATACTTCCGGGTCACCAGCCGGGTGCCCCGGCTGCGACGCAAGTTCGTCGACGACTTCTACAGCTATCGCGGCGAGGAGGACTGAGCGCTACCCATCGACACGTACCCCCGGTGCCCGAGGACGGGCACCGGGGGTCGACCGCTTCTCCACCCTCAGTTCCTCCCTCGGTACCCCCGGTAGCCCACTGTGGACCGGTATACGGACTGTTACCTGGCCTGCCTGTCGCCCGCGTCGTTGGTATGCGAAGCTTCGGCGTGTTTTTCTCGCGACGATCCGGACATGAACTTCAGGGAGGTTTGCCGTGATCGACTCCTTCGGCAGGTGGCTGATACTGCTCGTGGTGCTGCTGGTCGGCCTGGCAGCGGGTTGGGTGGTGCTGCGGAACCGGCGTGACGAACCCCCCTCGGCGAGCCCCACGACCGACCCGGCCTCCGGCCAGCCTGCCGCGGCCGAGCAGTCCAGCCCGAGCGGACAGCTCGCGTCGTCGGAGCCACCACCCAGCGTGTCCGCCGACCCGGTGGCCACCACCGCGGCCGACACCTCCCCCGCGACCAGTGACGACTCGAAGGCCACCCCGGCCGACAGCACGGCCACGATCGCCGAGCCGATCGCCACGACCGACGCCCCCGAGCCGACCGCCACGATCGACATCCCGGCCCCCCGCGCCACGACGGATGCCCCGGAGTCCGCCGCCACCGAGGACACCCCCGACCCGGTCGCTGTCACGGACACCCCGGAATCCGCCGCCACCCCGGAACCGGCCCCGGCCACGGACACCGCCGAACCGGTCACCGTCACGGACACCCCCGAACCGGCTCTCGCCAGCACGGACGGCACGGAGTCGGCCGCCCCGGCGGTCAGCACCGCCGTGGCCGCCCCGCCGCAGCGGCGCAAGGCCGCCACCAAGGCCAGCAGCCCGAGCCCTGAGGCCGCGGCACCGGTGGCCGGGGACGACTTCCGGCGCATCCAGGGGGTCGGGCCGAAGATGGCCGCCGCCCTGCACGACGCGGGCATCCGGACCTACCGGCAGTTGGCGGAGTTGGACGAGGACACGCTGCGGAACACCATCAAGGGGGCCGGGCTGCGGGCCACCGCAAGCCTGCCCACCTGGCCCCAGCAGGCGAAGATCCTGGCCGGCCAGTCCGAGCCGACCGCCTGAGGGCACCCGCTGCCCGGCGTTCCGCCCGGGAAGAAGGACCACACCGCCGGTGCGGCGGCGCTGAATCACGGCGCCGCCGCACCGGCTTTTCGCGTACCGACGCTGGCCTCGACGTGGTGGTCGCGGCCCGCCCTCGTTAGCCGGAGAGCGCGGTTGGGTACATGGGCCGACACCCTGGCCATCACCCCCGACCGTGGAGGAAGTCATGCGCGGCACGTCGATATTCGGAGTCCTCGTGGTGATCTGGCTCGTCATCGGTGCGATCGCGGCCGGTCAGCGCGGCTACTACAGCGACGAGGAGACCAACTGCGCCGAGGTCGGCACCATCCTGGTGACCATCGCCGCCGGTCCGCTGAACTACGTAGGTGCCAACCCGAAGGTCGACTGCGAGTTGCCCGAGCCCTCGCAGTGACCGGATACGACGACGCCGCGTCCGGCCTCGTACCCTCCGATCGTCACGGATCGGAGCGGCGGGAGGCCGGGCGCAGCGTCGTCGTGGGTGGCGCTCAGCGGAAGCAGGACGTTACGAGAACCTTGCTGCCCAGGCAGTTGGTGGGGCCGTTCTCAACGATGACACTGTCATCGTCGATCTTGATCCGGGCCCGCTCGGCCAGGATGCCACCGGCCTTGACGGTGGACCGGTTGTCGACCAGCAGGCTGCGGTACACCGAGCCGGAGCCGGCCGTGATGAAGAGGCCGGCACCCTGTGACTTCTTGCCGACCGCCTCGTTGCCCCTGACCTCCGTGCCGCGTACCAGCAGGTTGGACTTGGCGGCGTAGACCCCGCCGCCGTTGCCGCGGGTGATGTTCCCGGTGATCACGCTGTCGTCGATCGGCAGCAGCCCCTGCACGGAGGAGATGCCACCCCCGGCGACGGTGGCCAGGTTGTCCCGCACGGTCAGTTGCCCGAGCACCAGCACCGCGTCGGAGTTGGCCAGGCCGCCGCCGGTCTCGGCGCTGTTGCCGGCGACCAGGCTGTCGAAGACCTTGGTACGCGCCGAGAAGCTGGCCAGCCCGCCGCCCTGGCCGGCGTTGTTGCGGACGAAGGTGGAGGAGTAGACGTCCCCGGCGGCCCGGAAGTTGGCCAGTCCGCCGCCGTAGCTGACCGCGCTGTTGCGCCGGAACTCGGTCCGGTGCATGGTCATCACCCCACCGTTGAGCAGGCCCCCGCCCTTGCCCTGGGCGCCGGCGGCCCGGTTGCCGACCAGGGTGCTGTCGCTGATGCGCAGGTTGCCGTCGTTGAAGATGCCCCCGCCGCCACCCTCGGCCGACAGGGAGGTGCTGTTGGCGACCGTGACCCCTTCGACCACGGCGGTGGCACCGTGCACGATGTGGATGGCACCCCCCTCCGCCTTGGACCGGCCGTTGAGCAAGGTCACGTCGCGCAGGGTGAGTTCGCCGCCGTCGCGGACGGTGAAGAAGCGGAAGTCCTTCGCCTGGGCCCCCCGGGTGATGGTCGCCCCGGAGCCCTCGATGGTGATCGCGTGGTAGATCACCGGCAGTCCGGCGGTGTCGTGGGCCGGGTTGCGGGGCGGGGCCTCGGCGTCGCCGGGGTTCTCCGCGGCGTCGGCCGCCTCGCGGGCGTCCCGGATCCCCCCGTCGTACTCGTCGGGCTGCGCGAAGGCGTGGGTCAGGGTGTAGGTGCACCGCTCGGTCAGCCGCAGCAGGCCGCCCCCCTCGGCGTTGACCCGGACCAGGGCGGCGATCAGCCGGGCGGAGTCACAGGGCACCTGCACCGGCTTGTGCCGCGCGGGCCGTCCGTTGGCGGCGGGTGGCCGGGCGCTGGGATCCTCGTTCCGGCCTCCGGGGGAGGCGTTGTCCGGGCGCTGCCACCTGCCTCCCCGCTCGGCCGGTTCGGTGTCCCGGTGCGGCCCCTGGTCGACCGGTTCGGAGTCCCGGTGCGGCCCCTGGTCGGTCGACAGGGCGGCCGGTAGGGCCAGGTCCGGGGCCGGTAGGGGCCGGTCGGGGGGCGAGGCGGCGGCGCCGCTGAGGCCCGCCACCGCGGCCACCAGGCTGCCGGCGGCCAGCCCACCGACCAGGGACCAGTGCGATCGCCGCCCGCGGCGGGCCGGTTGTCGGCCCCCAAGGTACGTGGACATGAGGTTCCTGCCTCTCGTGTGTGCGAAACAGAGGCCGCACCGAATCGGGCGCGGAGCGGCTGACCTCGCGACAGCCACCAGAGGCAACGTACGACCCCAAAGGGTCGAAATCCGGCATAGGTGAATAAGTACTCCTTTCGTCTTCATATCCGCCGTCATCGGCCCGGACCCGGCCGGTCACCGAGCTGGACCAGCCGGTCAACCGCCGACGTGGATGCCGGGGCGGCGCGCCGGGTCCGGCTCGGACTTGCGCAGGATCTCCCGGACCACCGGCGGGGTGTCCCCGCGCCCCAGAATCAGATACCGCAGCAGGTGGGCGATCGGATTGCCCTCGGACCACTCGAAGTGCGCGTGCGGGCGTACCCCGGTGGCGTCGCGCAGCGCCAGCAGGATCGCGGCGATGGCGTTGGGCACCGCCGGGCTGCCGGCGCGCAGCACCCGGTAGCCACCCACCTCGACCCCCCGCACCCGCAGTACGTGCCGGAAATCGGAGGGGTCCACCACGTCGATCTCCAGGAACAGCACGTCGGTGGCGCCCGGCACCGGGTTCTGCCCCCGCTGGGCCCGCTCCTTGATGGTGTACTCCTTGACCGCCCCGCTGCGCCGCTTGTGGGCGATCACGTGCAGCCGACCGTCGTTGGCCACCGAGTCGGCGATGAACCGCCGCGCCGCCTCGTCGAACTCCACCCGCTCCGCCCGCAGCTCCGTGGTCCGGCTGACCCGCGACACCAGGGACACCGCGATGATGCCGAGGATGAACAGCCCCGAGATGGCGATCCCGTCCGGCTTGGTCAGCACGTTCTCGGCCAGCGCGTACAGCAGGACCAGGGTGAGCAGGGTGAAGCCGACGGCGACGGCCCGCTGTCGGCGACCGACCGCGGCGATCGCCACCGCCACCGCGGCGGAGACCATCATGGCCAGGATCCCGGTGGCGTACGCCCCCGCCTGGGCGTCCACGTCGGCCCGGAAGACGACCGTCAGGCCGATGCAGATCAGGGTGTAGACGATGACCACCGGCCGGACCGCCCGGGCCCAGTCCGGAGCCATCCCGTACGACGGCAGATAGCGCGGCACGATGTTGATCAGGCCGGCCATCGCCGAGGCCCCGGCGAACCACAGGATCAGCACGCTGCTGAGGTCGTACACCGTGCCGAAGGCCTCCCCGACCTGCTCGTGGGCCAGGTAGGCCAGCGCCCGCCCGTTGGCGGCCCCGCCCGGCGCGAACTCCTCGGGTGGGATCAGCAGGGTGGTGACGAAGGTGGTCGACAGCAGATACACCGACATGATCAGGGCGGCGGCGGTGAGCAGGCGCCGGGTGTTGCGGATCCGGGCGGCCAGCCGGGCCGCCGGGTCCGGCCCCTCCCCGGCGACCAGGGGCATCATGCTCACCCCGGTCTCGAAGCCGGAGAGCCCCAGCACCAGCAGCGGAAACGCCAACGCCGCGGTCAACAGGACCTGGCCCGGGCCACCCCCGGCGGACACCGCCCCGGTCCACTCGGTCAGCACCTGGGGATCTGCGGCGATCTCGCCCAGGCTGACGACCACGATCACCGCGTTCAGCGCCAGGAAGACCGCGACCAGGGGTACGGCGACCGCCACCGCCTCCCGGAAGCCGAGCAGGAACACCCCGCCCAGGATCAGCAGCAGCACCACGGTCACCACGACCGCGACCGTGCTGCCGCTGAAGGCCTCCGGCAGGTAGGGGTTCTGCAGCATGTGCACGGTGGCGTCGGCCGAGGAGAGGGTGATCGTGATGATCCACGAGGTGGCCACGAAGCCGAGCAGGACCAGTACGAAGATCTTGCCCCGCCAGAACGGCAGCAACCGTTCCAGCATGGCCACCGAGCCCTGGCCGTGCGGGCTGTCCCCGGCCACCCGGCGGTACATCGGCAGCATGCCGAACAGGGTCAGCGCCACGATCAGCAGGGTCGCCACCGGGGACAGCGCCCCGGCGGCCAGCACCGCGATGCCGGGCAGGTACGACAGGGTGGAGAAGTAGTCGACCCCGGTCAGGCACATCACCCGCCACCAGGAGTGCGCCCGGGCCTGCCCCTCGGCGGTCTCCGGGCCGATCGGCTGCACCCGGTGCACGAGCAGCCAGCGACGCAACCGGCTCTGCGGCACGGCGGAACCGGGCTGGCGGATCGCCACCTGCTCGGGCACGGCTACCCGTCGCCCGGCCCCCTCCCCCGGTCGGGTCGGGTCGCGGGCGGCCCGCAGGGCGGGCTCAGGGGTGCCGGCGGCGGCCCTGCCCCGACGTTCCCGGCCACCCCGCCCTCTGCTCCCGTCCCCCATGGCCCCGCCCGCCCTCTCCCCACTCGCTGCCCCGACCGTAGGCGGTCGTCGACCACCACCTCGCCGAAACGGTCAAAGCGGGTCGGTACCCCCCTCGGGTACCGGGGTGAGGGCCCGGGCCAGGGCCTGCGGATCCGCGACGGTCACCGTCACCGCCGGGTGCCGCAGCCACCGGCCCGGCAGCAGGGCCGGCACCGGTCGCCCGAACCGTACGCAGACCCCCTGGGCGGTGCTGCTGCCGAAGGTGACCCCGATGTCGGCGGCCGACAGGTGCGGGCCGATGGCCCGCCACCAGCGGTACGGGCCGGTCGTCCGGACCCCCCACACGTTGTCCCGGCTGGTCCGCAGCCGCCAGGGACCGAACCGCACCGTCAGGTTCTCCGGGTCGACCTGCACCCAGGCGGTCGAGGGTCGGACCCCGAGCAGCGCCAGCAGGGGTCGCCACAGCGGATCGAAGCGGAAGCCGAAGCGCTGCCCGATCATCCGCGTACTCCCCGGCCGACTCGGTCCCCCGGGCGGGCGGGACGGTTCGGGGCGGCCGGGCGAGGCCTCGGCCGGGTCGCGGGACGGCGCCGAGAAGCAGGGGTCATGGTCGCGGCGTACCCGTGAGGGGCCGACCGACACCCCCCCGGGCCGGTCGACCCCGCACGCCCCCGGTGGTCCCGGTGGCGGACCGCCCCCGCGCTCCGCCCCACCGGGCGGGCGCGGGGACCCCCGTCTCCCGGCTACTGCAGAAGCGCCCCCAGAGGCGACAGCAGCAACCGGCCGAGCGCGGCGGCCGTCTCGTCGAGCCGCTTGCGCTCGCGTTCGTGTTGGCGCGGATCGTGACGGCACCGCCAGATCCGCTGCGCGTTGCGCCAGGCGACGTCCCGGGTGTAGCCGATCAGTTCGCCCTGGTACCAGTCGTCGATCTCCCCGTTGAGCATGTCGATCAGCAGTTGCCAGCGCTCCAGGTAGCCCCGACGCAGGCTGGGGATCTTGTCCGCGAAGATCTTGTTGATCTCCAGGTAGTCGCGGTGCTGGTCGCTACCGTCGACCGGCTCGGACTCCAGGTGATCGAAGGTGGTGACCAGGGCGAACGGCAGGTCGAAGTTGATGTGGGCGTTGACTCCGGCCGCCGCCGAGGGCAGCGGGCGGGCGTCCGGGCCCTGCATCCGCTCGAACAGGCAGGACCAGGCCTTGGGCGTACCCGGACTGGACTCGGTCCACAGCCGCAGCGCGTCGAAGTACCGGGCGGCGAACTCCACGTCCAGCCGGGCCAGGAAGGCCGGGTCGACGAACCGGTCGGCGTACAGGCCGTCCAGCACGCTGGTGGTGATGGTCAGGTACAGCTTGTTGAAGTCGGCCAGCGGGCAACTGTCCAGCAGCGGAGGCATCCGGACCAGCAGATCCTGCAACTTGGTCAGGTGGTCGACCACCGCCGGCACGTCCGCCGGGTGGTCGGCGAGCAGGTCCACGATGTCCCCGTGCACCGGCCCCCAGACCCGCTCACTCATGTCCCCTCCGCCCTGCTCGCCGCCCTGGTGCCGTGCGGCGCCAGGCTCAGCCTTTCAGGCGGATCACCCCGGTCACATCAGTAGAACTACGTATCCGAGACCTGCCCGCGACTACGTAGGTAGCTGGTGCTCGCCTGCACCCGGGTCCGGACCTGGAGCTTGTCGAAGATGTGCGAGACGTGCACCCCGATGGTGCGTTCGCTGATGAACAGCCGCTGGCCGATCTCCCGGTTGGTCAGCCCCTCGGCCATCGCGGCCAGCACCTCCAGCTCGCGGGGGGTCAGGGCGGCCAGAGCCGCGTCGCCCGGCCCGGCCGGGGACGGGCCGGGATCCTCAAGGGTCACCCGGGCCCGACCGGCCAGGGTACGGATCTCCTCGGTCAACGGCACCGCGCCGAGCCCCTGGGCCATCTCGTACGCCTGCCGCAGTAGCTTGCCCGCGGTCGCGGTACGCCGCCGACGGGTCAGCAACGCATCCGCCTGACGCAGTCGGGCGTACGCCGCCGGATAGGGATGGTTGCGCTGGTCCCACTCCGCAGCGGCCCGGGCCCACAGGTCCGGATCGGCCACCTCCAGCCGGCTGATCTCGGCGGCGCAGAGCACCAGATAACCGGAGATCACGTCGCGTACCTGCTGGGCCGCGCGCTCGCTCCGCTCGGCCACCCGGTCGGCGATCTGCCGCAACCGGCGCACCGCCTCATCGTCGACCGGCACCCGGTCGGCCTTCGCCTCCGCCTCGGCACGCAGGCCGTGCCAGACCAGCACGA
This sequence comes from Micromonospora sp. NPDC048871, assembly GCF_043198155.1. NCBI lineage: Bacteria > Bacillati > Actinomycetota > Actinomycetes > Micromonosporales > Micromonosporaceae > Micromonospora > Micromonospora sp. NPDC048871. The sequence goes on from NZ_JBICUM010000002.1 coordinate 158,004, forward strand.
CGAGGATGACCAGGTCGTCGGAGCGGGTCTCGGTCAACCCCCGCTGCACCGCGTGCCGGGCGACATCATGGCGGCGCTGCCACATGGCCAGCCCGGCCCGCAGGGTGAGCAGCGGAAAGACGTGTCGGGCACCCCCACCGGCCAGCATGGTGGCCACCGCGTCCAGGTCCCGGTCGGCCGCCTCGATGTCGCCGCAGCCGACCGAGAGACGGCAGCGGGCCAGCAGCAACTCCACCGCGTCGGTCCCGCTGGGGCGGTGCCGCAGGGCCGCGGCGACCACCTCCGCCGCCTCGGCCCACTGCCCCACCCGGAACAGCCCGTTGGTGGCGATGGCCAGCAGCCGGGTCGCGTAGCTGCGCCCCAACCCCAGCTCGGCCACCCGCTCGGCGCCCCGGCGGGCCACCACCACCCCCTCCTCCAGGCGGTTCAGCGGCCCGGTGAGCAACTCCGCCAGATGCAGGTAGGCCAGGGCGACGTCCTCCGGACGGCCGGCGGTCTCGGCGGTCGCCAGGGCCCGGCGCAGCACCGCCAACCCGGCGTCCGGATCCTGGCGGTACGCCTCGGAGAAACCCAGCGCCATGCTGGCCAGCACCAGCTCGGTGGTGGCCTGACCGGCGTGCTCGGCCAGGCTCAACGCCTCCTTGGCCCACTGGCCGGCGTCGGCGTACCGGCCCAGTTGCAGCAGCAGCTCGGCCAGGCGCGCGGCGGCCGTGGCCCGTTGCCGAGGGCTGCAGTCGGCGGCGTCCAGGGCACGCTGGTACTCCGCCTCGGCCAACGCCGAGCGACCCGCCGCGGCCAGGTAACGGGCCCGACGGATGTGCAGCTCACACTCGGGACGGTCGGTGTCGATCTCGGCCAGTCGTTCGAGCAGGGTCAGCGCGCGGGCGTACTCACCGCAGTGGTGGGCCGCTTCCGCCGCGTGCCCCAACAGCACCGCCCGCTCGGCATCGGGCAGGTCCTGGGACAGTTCCACCGCTACCGACCAGTGCCGGTGCGCCTCCGCGTAGCCGTACAGCCGCTCCGCCTCCTGGGCCGCGGCCATGGCCGCCGGCAGGGCCCGCTGCGGCTCGCCGGCCAACCGCCAGTGGTGGGCCAGCCGGGCCTGGTGCAACTCCCCCGGCGCCCCGGTCAGGGCCTCCGCGTAGCGGCGGTGCAGCACGGCCCGCTCGGCGGGCAGCAACTCGTCCTCCAGCACCTCGGCCACGAGGCGGTGCCGCAGGCGGTAGCCGTCCTGGGAGCCGACCACCAACCGGTGGGCCACGGTGGCCCGGACCGCCTCCAACAGCTCCTCTTCGGGCAGTCCCAGCACCTGGGCCAGCAGCCAGTGCTCGACCGGCTCCACCCCGACGGACACCGCGTGCACGACCCGGTGCGCCGGCTGAGGCAGCGCGTCCACCCGGGCCAGGAAGACCTCCCGCAGGGTGTCGGAGAGCCCGTCGCGGCCGTCGCGCAGATCGCGGGCCAGTTCCTCGACGACGAAGGGGTTGCCGCCGCTGCGCCGACACAACCGCTCCACCGCCTCGGGGGGCAGCGGCCGGCCCACCACCGCGGCGGCCAGTTGCTCGGCGGCGGCCCGGTCCAGCGGGGCCAGGTCCAGCACCTGCACCGACCGCAGCCGACGCAGCTCGGTGAGCACCCGACGCAGCGGATGCGCACCCTGCAGGGACTCCGAACGCACCGCCGCCAGCACCGACAGCTGAAGGTCACCGAGACCGGCCAGCAGGTACAGCAGCAACTGCCGGGTGGTCCGGTCCACCCATTGCAGGTCGTCGAGGACCAGCACCACCGGTCGGCCGTCGGCGATCACGCTGAGCCCTCGGGCGACCCGCTCCAGCAGGGCCCCCGCGCCGTCCGGGCCCGCGGCCTCGTCGGCGAACATCGCCAGCAGCGCCCGGACCGAGGCGGCGGCGGCCGGGGACAGGTCGGCGTCGAGGCGGCGCAACGCCTGCCGGAGCGGGTGCAGGGGCGAGGCGTCGCCGATGTCCAGACAGGAGCCGGTGAGCACCAGGGCACCCGCCTCGCCCAGCCGTCGGCCGAGTTCGCGCAGCAGCCGGGTCTTGCCAACCCCACTCTCACCGGTGAGGAAGACGGCGGCCGTGCCGGCCGGCGGCACGTCGTCGAGCAGCGCGGCCCGCGTCGCCGCCACCAGGTCGGCCCGACCGACGAGCGGTGTGCTGTCCACGTCGCTGGCCATGGCTCGCAGCCTAGTCACAGCCGCCGGTCGCCCTCTACCACCGCGGGAGCCTGCTCACCGCCCGCCTCCACATTGCGACCGACCGGTTTCGCAGGTCGGACATACGTCGTTCTGCCGATCCGCCGGTCAGACCCGCGATGGCAGTCTCCCCGGCAACGTCGACCCACATCTGCAGGAGAGGCGGGTGCGTCTCGATGCCCATGTCCACCATCGTCCGCGCATGCGGGTCGACCAGCCGAAGGCCCTGGTCGACGACCGAGGAGCGGCGGATCGTCACCGTGCTCTTCGTCGACATCGTCGGCTCCACCGAGCTGGTCGGCCGACTTGATCCGGAGGAGATCCGCACCCTGCAACGGGTCTACTTCGGCACGGTCGCCCGGATACTGCGCCGCTGGGACGGCGCGGTCGAGAAGTACGTCGGCGACGCCGTGATGGCCCTGTTCGGGGCACGGCACGGGGACGGGTGGCAGGCGTACCGGGCGGTGCGGGCCGGCCTGGAGATCCAGCGGGCCCTGGACCGCCGTAGCTCCACCCTGGCCCCCGGCCTGCGGGTGCGGGTAGGGGTGGCCACCGGCGAGGCGGTGGTGGACCTGGGGATCCGGCACGACGGTGGGCACGGGGTGGCCAGTGGCGCGGTGACCACCCTGGCCGCGCGGTTGCAGGGGTACGCGCCTCCCGGTGGGGTGGCGCTCTGCCCGGCCACCCACCGGGCGGTGCACGGCCTGATCGCCCAGCAGCCGGCCCCGGCGGTGACCGTGGCCGGCCGGGCCGCCCCGATCGAGATCTGGCACGCCACCGGCACCCTGCGTCCCACCCCACCCCCGGCCGAGGTGCCCCTGTTGGGCCGGGTCCGGGAGCTGGCCACCGCCCAGGACCACCTGAACCGGGCGGTACGCGGACACGGCCCCCGGGGCCTGCTGCTGACCGGTGCGCGCGGGTCCGGCCGCAGCCGGTTGCTGGGTGAGCTGGTCCGGCGGGTCACCACGGTGGACGGCAGGCCGATCCGCTGGTGCGTGACGGCCTGTCCCCCGCATCCGGACGGTCCCCTGACCCCGGTGGTGGACCTGCTGCGCGGGCTGGCCGGGGTCCGGGACACCGACGACCCCGCGACCGTACGCCACCGCCTCTCCACCGCCCTGCACGGTCAGGTGTCGCCGCAGCGCCTGGCGGCTACGGCGGAGGCGGTGACCGGGGCAGCCGGCAGCACCGGGGCCCGGGCGGCGGCCTGCTGGCGGGAGGTGCTGCTGGACCTGGCCCGACGACAACCCGTGGTGGTGGCCGTCGACGATCTCGACCGGGCCGCACCGGCCCTGCGACACCAACTGGATCTGCTGCTGGACCAGGCCTCGGCCGGGGGTCTGCCGTTGGCGCTGGTGGCGACCGGCACCGAGCAGGTGACCGGGTGGGCCCGGGTGCGGTTGCGTGCCCTGGACCCGGTGACCACCGGCCGGCTGCTGCGTCGACTGCTGCGCCGGGCGGGACGGCCGATCGCCCTGGTCCCGCACCTGATCCCCCTGGTCGGCGGCAACCCCGGACACGCGGTCGCGTACGTGGAGGCCCTGGACTCCGACACCTCGGCCCCGGCCGTACCGGAGAGCGTGCGGAGGGTGGTCGACGCCCGGCTGGACCGGCTCGACGATCCCCTGCGGGTGGCCCTGCTGGCCGCCACCGTCTCGACCCACCGCTCGGCGGCCCGGCTGGCGCACACGGTGGGTTGGTCGGTGCGGCGGGCCCAGGGGGCGCTGTGTGCCCTGGCCGTGGCGGGGCTGCTCGTGGCCCTGCCGACCGGCGGGTACCGGTTGGCCGATCCGGTGCTGGGTGAGGTCGCCGCCGCCCGGCTGACCCGCAGGCTGCGGGCCACCTTCGCCCGCCGGGCCGCCACGGCCACCGTGGACCAGCCGGAGGAGGGGTGCCAGCCGACACCCTCCTCGGTCGCCACCCCCGCCCGGCGGTGGCGGTCCGGCAGTGGTCCGCGGGCGGCCGGTGCCGCACCGGCCCGGCCGGGTGGATCAGCCTGGGTGGCCGGCGACCGCCCCGGCGCTGTCCTGCCTCGGCACCAATGCGTCGTCGCCGACCGCAGCCGGGCCCAGGGCTCGGCTGTGGCCCCGGAACTCGGCCACCACCTGCCCGTTCGCGCGGGTCACCGTGACGTCGTAGATCCCGCTGCGCCCGTACCGGGTGCGCTCGGTGGCGCGGGCCAGCAGCAGGTCACCCTCGAAGGCCGGGCGGACGAAGGTGATCTCGCCACCGGCGGCCACGGTCACCGGTCCGTGACTGTTGCAGGCCAGGGCGAAGGCGGTGTCGGCGAGCAGGAACACGAAGCCGCCGTGGGCGATGCGGTGTCCGTTGACCATCTCGGGGGTGATCCGCATCCGGGCCACCGCGGCACCCTGCGCCGCCGTGATCAACTCAATGCCGAGCCGGTTCGAGGCGACATCGGCTTCGAACATCTCATGCGCGGCGGTGCGCTGCGGTTCCACCTGACTCCTGAGGCCGTGCGGTCGGGCGGACCCCGCCCGGGGGACGACCATGTTATCGCCGGTGGCAGGGGCCGCCGGCACCCGCCGACGGCCCCAGGATCATCGCCCTGCCACCTGGCCGCCCTCTCCGCCGCCGACTTCACCGAGGTCGGCACCCTCCCCGGGGACCGACCGATCTTGGTACGAAAGTGCCCCTCCAAGGGCGGTTTCGTACCAGGATCTCGACTCAGCGGGGCGGGCGGGCGGCGGGGACCAGGGCCAGGGTGGGCAGCAGGAGGATCGGCACGACCAGCAGGGCGTGCAGGGTGCCCACCCGGTCGCCGAGCAGGCCCAGCAGGGGCGGCCCGGCCAGGAAGGCGGTGTAGCCGATCACCGCCACCACACTGACCCGGACGTGGGCGTGTTCCTCCTCGTCGGCGGCGGCGCTCATGCCGACCGGGAAGCCCAGCGAGGCCCCCAGGCCCCACAGCAGCACCCCGAACACCGCGATCGGGCCGGAGCCGGCCAGCACCGCCAGGGCGGCCCCGACGATGGCGAGCCCGATGGTGGCGGTCAGCACCGGCCCTCGCCCCCACCGGTCCAGGGCCACCGTGCCGAGGGTGCGACCCACCGTCATGCCGACCACGAAGAGGCCGAAGACCGCCGCCCCGGCCGCCTCGCCGAAGCCGTACCCGTCGATGAAGGCCACCGCCAGCCAGTCGTTCGCGCTGCCCTCGGCGAAGGCCACCGCCAGCACCAGCAGACCGATGAGCAGGGTGCGGGGCTCCCGCCAGGCGGCGAACAGGCGGCGGCGACGGTCCGCCGGAGTGCTGGGCTGCGCCTCCGGCTCGACCGCCAGGAAGGCCCGCGCCCCGAACAGGGTGCCGACGAGCACCAGGGCGGCCAGGACGCTGAGGTGCACCCCGATCGGCGCCCCCAGCCGGGCCGCCAGCGCCCCGATCCCGGCACCGGCCACCCCACCCAGGCTCCAGGCGGCGTGGAAGCGGGGCAGCACCGTACGCCCCAGCCGCCGTTCGACGGCCGCACCCTCGATGTTCATCGCCACATCGCAGCTGCCGGAGCCGTACCCGAGGCCGAACAGGCCCACGGCCACTCCGGCCAACGAACCGAGCACGCTTGCCGACACCCCGGCGATGGTCAACCCGACCGTCAGGATCAGAGTGGACAGCATCACCGCGCGGGCCGTGCCGAGGCGCTGGGTGACCAGGCCGGCGGTGGGCATGGCCACGATGGAGCCGGCGGACATGGCCAGCAGGAGCAACCCCAGGCGCCCGGGGGTCAGGTCCAGGCCGTCGCGGACCGCCGGCACCCGGGCGAACCAGGTGGCCACGGCCAGCCCGTTGAGGGCGAACACCACGGCGACACCGTTGCGGGCGGCCAGCACGGCGCGGGACGGGCCGGTTCCGACCGGCGGGGCCGTGGGGATGGCGCTGGGATCCACGTGTTCGCGTTCCTCTCCTGGTGCTGACCTTCGCCACGATCCCACACCTGGGAGCGCTACCAGAACAATCCTCCCGGTCCTTACCGACCGGCCCTGCGGCGAGGCATGATGCGCTCGAGACACCCGCACGACGGCACCGGACAGGCAACGGGGAGCACAACATGACGACAACACGACGGCACGCCACCCTGGAGGATGTCGCCCGTGCGGCCGGGGTGTCCCGGTCGACGGCGTCGCGGGTCCTCGCCGAGACCGGCTTCGCCTCACCGGTCGCCCGACAGCGGGTGCGCGACGCCGCCGACCGGCTCGGCTATGTGCCCAACCCGGCGGCCAGGGCGCTGGTCCGGGGTGCCGGCGTACGCCTGCTGGTGGCGGTGGCCGGCGCCTCGCCGACTGTGCTCGACGACAGCTACCTGGACCAGGTGGTCAGCAGCACCGCGCAGGTCTGCGCCCCGTACGGGCTGGGGGTGACGGTGGCGTGGGTGCCGCTGGACCAGCCGGGACAGCTGGCCCGGCTGGCCGACGATCGTGCGGTGGCCGGTCTGCTGCTGGTCAACACCACGGAAGCGTTGCTCGATGTGGTGCCGCGCCGTCTGCACGGGCGGACCGCCTCGATCGGCATCGGTTCGACGGCCGTACCCTCGGTGGACATCGACAACGGCGGCGGCACCGGCGCGATCGTCCGCCACCTGTACGCCGCCGGCCGTCGGCGGATCGCCATGGTGACCGGCCCGGCCTGGCTGGCCTGTTCCCACCGCTCCGTGGAGGCTTACCGGGGCGTGCTGCGGGCGGCCGGCCTGCCGATCCGGGAGGTGGCCGGTGACTTCAGTGTGGCGCGCGGCCGGCAGGCCGCCCGGGAGGTGCTGCACCGCTGGCCGGACACCGACGCGATCGTCGGGGTCAGCGACGCGACCGCGCTGGGGGTGATCGACCAGTTGCGGACCGACGGGGTACGGGTGCCCGCCGACGTCGCGGTGACCGGGTTCGACGACATCCCGCTGGCCTCGGTGACCGCCCTGACCACGGCGAGCCATCCGGTGCGGCGGATCGCCAGGGCAGCCGCGAGCATGGTGCTGGAGCAGCGTCCGGCACCGCCGGTGACCCTGTTCCCGTCGTCGCTGGTGCTACGCGAAACCGCCTGAGCCTCGGCACGCCGCTCAGCTGGTGAGGGCCCGCAGCAGGTCACGGACGGCCGCGCCGGGCGGGCGTGCCACGGACGAACTGGCCCTGGTACGCGAACACTTCGGCCACTGGCACGATCCGATTCCCGCGCTGCTGGCCGCCACCGCACCGGAGGCGGTACTGCGGCACGACCTTTACCACCTGGCCACGCCCCTGCCCCGTTACGTGCGGGGCCGGTTGGCGCTGCTCGGCGACGCCGCGCACGCCATGATGCCCAACCTCGGGCAGGGCGGCTGCCAGGCGATCGAGGACGCGGTCACCCTGGGCGCCGTGGCCGACCCCGGCACCGAGGTCCCGGCGTTCCTGCACGCGGCGGCGCCCCCGCAGCCAGGCCATCGCGCGGGCGGCGGCCCAGATGGCGCGGTACGGCCAGAACTTGCGCAATCCGGTGGCGGTCGCGGTACGTGACACCCTGGCCTGGCTGGCACCCGACCGGACGGCCCTGCGCAGCATGGCACGTCATGCCGACTGGCGACCTCCGGCGATCACCTGAGCCCCGAACCCTTCAGAATATCGATTCATGCGCCTTGCGCCCTCGGCTGAATGTGACTGACCATCGGTAAGATCGGCGACTTGCTTATGACTGATCGCTGACTGATGGCTCGGCCGGAAAGCGCACACACTGTGCCCATGAGAAGTGGGAGCGGGCGCAGCAGGACACTCCAGGGTGTCGCGTGCCTGGTCCTGCTGGCGGCCCTTTCCGGCTGCATGCAACTCAATATCGGGCTGACCGTCAAGGCGGACGACACGGTCAGCGGGCAACTCCTGCTGACCGCCGAGCGCAAGGTCCTGACCTGGAACAATCAGACCGTCGAGCAGGGGTTCGCCGACCTTCGGCAGAACATCCCCGCGCTGCCGCCCGGCCCCGAAACGCCGTACGCGACCGACACCCACTTCGGTTTTCAGATCAACTACCGGAATGTGCCGCTCGATCAATTCGACAGCGAAAGCCTGCGCATCGTCCGGGCGAACGACCGATACGTCTTCACCCTGCCGCTTGATCCGAAAAAGTACGGCGGGAAAGTGGCCGAGCAGGACCCGGAGAATCAAGCCAGATTCATGTCGTTGATGTCTTTCGAGATCGCCGTGACCTTCCCCGGCCGCGTTCTCGACGTCAACGCCGGCGGCCAGGTCAACGACCGGACGGTGACCTGGCGGGTCAACCCCAACGAGCCCAAGCCGGCCGAACTACGTGCCGTGGCCGAGGCGCCACCCCGACCCTCCGCCGCCGCGGACACCGACGCCACCGGCGGGCTGCCGTGGCTGCTCATCACCGCCGGCGCGGTGGTGCTGCTGCTCGGCGCCCTGCTGGTCGTCCTGCTGCTGCGCCGACGCCGCGCAACCGGCGACTCGACCACGGCCACCGAAGCCACCCGCAGTGGGGCCGGCGAAGTGACCACGGCCACCGACGGCGGTGGGGCCGGTGACGCCACCACGGCCGTCGAACCCACTGACGGTGCGCCCGCAGCCACTCCGGCCGCGCCGCGCACCACGATTCCCGGTCCGCCGGGTGCCGGCTGACCTGGCCGGCTGCCGCCCGCCCGGACGGACGGACGGACACTCTCCTCCCCACCCCGCACCACCCGATCGAAGGGAGATCGGCGATGAACGATCTCTTCACCTGGGCCGCGCTGGGCAGCCTAACCGGCGCGAGCGCCGCTACCCTGCTCACCACGAACGTCATCGGGGGCCTGATCGGCCCCAGCGCCGACACAGCGCGCAAGTGGATAGCGCTGGGCATCGCGCTCGCGCTGTCGTACCTCACCGCGGCCTTCGCCACCGACGCGGGCCCGGAGAAGTGGATCATCGCGTTCTTCAACGGGCTGGTCATCTTCTCCGCCGCCCTCGGCATCAACCAGCTGCCCCCCGGCAACCGGCAGGCGACCCCGATCCAACTGGCGCAGGGCAACGAGCCCCGCTTCATCCGCTCCTGGGCCTGAACGGAGCAGGGTCATGGTCTTCGGCATCATCAGCGCCGCCGTGCACGTCGCCGCCGGGGCGGTGTTCGGTCACCTCGTCGGCGGCATCGTCGGGCTGCTCGTCGGCGCCACCCTGGGCCTGCTGGTCGGTGGGGTCTTCGGCTGGGCGATCGCGTCGGCCCGGGTCTACGGACCGGACCCGCGAGGGGTGTTCCTGTTCGTGGTCGACCACACCTGGAGCCTGCCGAACACCGGCGTCGGCGCGCTCTACCTGGCCGTACACCTGCTGTTCGGTCATTCCCTGGACCGCACCACCTCCGCGCACAGTTGCCGGGTGAACGTCCTGGAGGGGGTCTCCCCCCGGTACGCCACCACCCTCGGCACGGTCTGCGCCGGGTCCGGGCCGGGCATCCAGCGGCACGAGGACGTGCACATCTTCCAGGCCCGGCTGCTCGGGCCGCTCTACATCCCGCTGGTCGTGGCCAACTACGTGCTGTTCACCATCGCCCCGGTGTGGCTGCTCTACCACGACCACGCGGGCGCGCCGATCAACCGGTTCACCCGGTACTTCGAGATCGGGGTCTACCCGCACGTGTGGAACGAGGCCATCGCGTACCGCATTCAGGGGACCCCACCGCGATGAGCGGGCCCGGTCCGATCGAAGGCGCCACAGCCGACCTGGCGGGGTGGCTGACCGGGGCGGCGGGCGACGCCGTCGCGGTCGGCCCACCCGGGCCGGACAGCGACCCGACCGGGCTGACCCTCTGGCCGCTGGAGCTGCGACCGGCCCGGCAGACCCGGGGCACCGGTGGATCGGAGCCCTACCGGTTCACCGTCCGCTACCTGCTCGCTGCGGGTGGGCCGCAGGCCCTGGCGGCGCTGGACCGGGTGCTGGTGGCGACCACCACGAGCGGCCACACCCTGACCCTGGAGGCCGGTGACCCGGCACTGTGGACGACCTTCGGTACCCCGCCCCGACCGGCGCTGCTGATCGACGTGCCGGTCCAGGTCACCCCGGAGCGCCGGCCGGCCGCGCCGGTCCTGCACCCCCTGCGGCTGCGCCAACTGGACATACTGACCTTCGACGGCCGGGTGGTCGGCCCGGCCGCGCAGCCACTTGCGGCCATGCGGGTAGAGGTCGTCGGTCAGGCGTACGCGACCCGCACCGACTCCGCCGGCCGGTTCCGGATCGTCGGGGTACCCCACGACCCCGAGAGCCCCGGCCCGGTACGGCTGCGACTCACCGGCCGGGGTCAGGTGCTCACCGCCGAGGTCGACCCGACCGAACCCGACATCGTCATCGTCTGCGCCCCACCGGCCCACTGATCCACCGACACCCGATTCCGGGAGGACCGATGCCCACCTACTTCTCACCCGGCATCTACGTCGAGGAGGTGCCCGGCGCCGCGCGACCGATCGGACCGGTCGGTACCAGCACCGCCGCCTTCGTCGGTGTCGCGCCGCACCGCACCGCACACCTCGGCGAGGCCCTCGCCGTGAACAACTGGACGGACTTCCTGCGCCTGTACGCCGACGGCGACGAGTTGGAGAGCACCCCGCTGGCCCGGGCCGTCTTCGGTTTCCTGGACAACGGCGGTACCCGCTGCTGGGTGGTCAACGTCGGGGAGGGTGGCGCGGTCACCGGCACCGGCCGCAAACGGGCCGGCCTGGACCTGCTGGAGGCCGTCGACGAGGTCTCCATCGTGGCCACACCCGGCTTCCACGACCCGGTGGCGTACGAGGCCCTGCTCAGCCTGGCCGAACGTACCCGCACCATGGTGGCCATCTGCGACCCCCCGCCGGACGTCGAGGACATCTCCACCCTGACCCGGGTCGCCACCCCCGGCTCCACCCGCCCGACCAAGCCGAGCGACACCACCGACCCGGACACCCCGGCCGCCGGTGGGGGCCCGGTGTCGCATCGTCCCCGGCAGTCGGACTACGCCGCCCTCTACTACCCCTGGCTGCGGGTACGCGATCCGCTCTCCGGTGAGCTGGTGCTCACCCCGCCGAGCGGGCACGTGGCCGGCATCTGGGCCCGCACGGACGCCCTGCGCGGGGTGCACAAGGCACCGGCCAACGAGCCGGTACGCGGCGCGGTCGACCTGGGTCACCTGGTCACCCGGGCCGAGCACGACGTGCTCAACCCCAAGGGGGTCAACGTGATCCGCTACTTCCCGGGCGAGGGCATCCGGGTCTGGGGCGCGCGTACCCTCGCCGCCGAGGCCAGCGAGTGGCGTTACCTGAACGTACGCCGACTCTCCATCGCCATCGAACAGGCCATCGCCAACGGCACCCGCTGGATGGTGTTCGAGCCGAACGACTTCACCCTGTGGCGCTCGATCCGTCGGGACATCGGCGCCTTCCTGACCCGGGTCTGGCGCGACGGGGCCCTGCTGGGCCGTACGCCGGAGGAGGCGTTCTTCGTCAAGTGCGACGAGGAGACCAACCCGGCCGACGTCCGCGACGCCGGGATGGTGGTAGCCCACATCGGCATCGCCGTGGTGAAGCCGGCCGAATTCGTGGTGTTCAAGCTCAGCCAGTGGGCCGGTGGCACCGAGACCGAGACGATTGGAGGCTGACATGCCGACCACGGCCACACCCCAGCCGGGCGCCCCGGTCGACCCGTACCGCGCCTACAACTTCAAGCTGCTGGTCAACGGGGTCACCAACGGCCACTTCACCGAGGTCAGCGGCCTGGAGGTGAACATCGCGGCGGTACCGTACCGGGAGCAGGGCAACGACCGGATCCGGATGATCCCCGGCCAGGTCGAGTACGGCCCGGTCACTCTGCACTTCGGCCTCACCTCCTCCCGGGAGTTGTGGGACTGGGTGCACGCGGTGGCCCGTGGCACCGTCAATCGCCGCAACGTCTCCGTGGTGCTGCTGGACTCCGCCGGCACCGCCGAGGTGCTGCGCTGGAACCTGATCAACGCCTGGCCGACGAACTGGCGCGGCGCCCACCTGAACACCCTCAGCCAGGAGATCGCCATCGCGGCACTGACCCTGCGCTACGAGAGCCTGGAACTGGAGGCCGGCGGTGCCGCGCCGACGACCGCTTAGCCGGCTGGCCGACCTGCTGCGATCCGCCGCACAGGCCGTGGACCGCTTCGCCGCCCCAGCCTCCCCCGCGACGGCCCGGCCGGCAGCCGATGCCACGGACCGCCGTCCGGGCCAGCCACCGGAGCACTGGCTGCGGGTGGTCGAAGCACACGCCCCGGGCCTGCTGCGCGACCTGGCCCTCGACGGCCCGCCGCCGGCCACGCCGGTGTCGGCCAACGGCAGGTCGAACGCCGGCGACACCATCGTCTCGCCCCACGATCCGACCACTCTGAACCATGCCCCACCCCCGGCCCCGTTCCCGCCCTCGGCCCTGGCCTCGGTCCCGCCCTCGGTCCCGGCCCCGGTCTCGGCCCCGGATCAGGCGTCGGGCCCGCGTCCGGGTCAGGCCTCGGCCCCACCCGCGGTTCCCGGGCATACCTCCACCGCCCCCTTTGCTCTGCCTCAACCGACGCAACGGCCACTGTCCGGATACCGGACACCGGGCATTGCGTGGAGTGAAGCAGAGCAAAGGGGGGTGGGAGGAGTAGGCCGGGCCGCTCAGGGCGCTGCGGGAGGGGGACCCAAGCCGGCGAGGGCTGTCGTGAGTCCGGTCGAGTCCGGTCGGGTCGGGCCGGAGGGCATCGACATGACCATGGCCCGGGATGGTGAAGCGATGCCGAGGTACGGCACAGACAGCATCGCAGGGGGCAGCATCTCCGAGGGCTGCACCGCAGTGGGCGGCGGATCGGGGGGCAGGAGCGCGGAGGGCGCCGGGGCGGGCCGCAGCGACGAGGACCGGGGAGAGTCACCTCGGGCGCTCGGCGGGCTGGATGGCAGCGGGGCAGCTCCGATCCCACGGCTGCCGGTAACGGGGCGACGGGTGGATACGTCAGATCGGCCGTCGTCGGCGCGGGCTCCGTTGGGTGCCGCGATCAGCCCTCGGCCGGGGACTGTCGCGTCGACCGGGCACGGCGGACCTGGCGGGTGGGGTGAGGGCACCTACCCGGCCCGGGTCGGCCGCTGGCTTCGGGCGGTCGATGATCTGAGCACCGCGCAGGACAGGCAGCAGGTCGCCGACCCGCCCGTGACCGGGGGCCGACCAGGCGGTCGTGTCGTGGTCGGGGACGGGCTGTGGCCGGGCGCTGGGACACCAGGTGGCCTCGCAGGGACAACCGACGTCACCCGGCAGGCGGACGTCACCGGGCGGAGGGATGTCACCGGGCGGAGGGATGTCACCGGGCCGGCGGATGTCGCAGGGCGGGCCCAAGCCACCCGGCAGGCCGATGCCCCCGGACGGACCGATGGCATGCGGTGGGCCGACGTCACGGCGCGGGCTGACGTCACGCGCTTTACCAGGGAAAAGCGCGGCAACAGCGACGGGCAGGGGCGCAGAGCCGGTGCCGAGCGGTTGACCGGGGACGGAGGGCCGTGGCCGGACCTCGATCGGACGGATCAGGCGGATCGGCCAGGTCGGGCGGGTCGGGCGGGTCGGGCGGGTCAGCGGCGGGTGGTGGCCGGGCCGTGGCCGAGGTTGCCCGATGACGCTCCGCTGTGGTCGGTGCCGGAGCCGGCCGGGGACGAGGTCGCGCACCGGGGTCGGCTCGACCGGGAACAGGCGGGTGAGTGATGGAACGGGTGGCCTTCCTCATCGACGCCACCGGCGAGCGGATCGACTGCCTGCTCAACCCGGAGAGTGTCGAGGTGACCCGGCTCGCCGGGGTACGCCGTCGGGGCACCGGCGGCACCCAGCTCACCGGGGCCGGTCGGGCCGACGATTCGTTGGTCTTCACCGGCGGTGGGCGTACCGAACTGGTCCTCGATCTGCTGTTCGACACCGATTTCGCCGAGGGTCAGGTGCGCCCCGCCGACGTGCGGGAACTGACCCGGCCGTTGTGGCTGCTGGCGGAGAACTCGGCGGTGGAGCACGGCTGGGTGCGGCCCCCGCTGGTCCGGCTGGTCTGGGGCAAGACCTGGAACGTGCCGGGGGTGATCGTCGCCGTGGCGGAACGGTTCGACGCCTTCACCGCCACCGGATCACCGCGTCGGTCCTGGCTGCGACTCAAGCTGGTCCGGGTCACCGAGGACGCCGACCGAGCCCGGGAGGGCTTCGCGGAGGAGTTGGCCGCCGCACAGACCCCGGCCGTCGCGCCGGGCACCACCGTGGTCGCCGCCGGTGACGGCAGCGGCTCGGCCGACTCCTCCGGCGTACGTTTCGATCTGCTCGCCCACGACGCGCTGGGGTCGCCGCTGCGGTGGCGGCTGCTGGCCGAACACAACCGGATCACCGACCCCCTGACCCTGCCCCCTGGCACCCCCCTGGCCGTGCCGCCGCTGCCCGAGACCACGGTCGCCGGAGGTGGGCGATGACCGATGTGGCGTCCCGGGCGCTGATCATGCTGATCGACGGGGTCGCGTTGTCCGAGGCGTTGCCCGGTCAACTGCGTACCGTCCGGGTGGCCGCCCGACTGAACCGCCCCACCCAGTGCGAGGCGGTGTTGACGACCGCCCCCGGTCCGGCGGCCCTGACCGGCCCGGTACGCCTCGGGGCCAGCCTGCAGATCCGGCTCGACGGGCACCCGGAGACCCTGTTCAGCGGCGAGGTCACCGCCGTCGAGGTGGAGTACCACCCCGACGGCGGCGCCACCCTGCGGGTTCGGGGGTACGACCTGCTGCACCGGCTGCGCAAGCGGCAACGGTTGCGGGTCTTCGAGTCGGTCACCGCCGCCGACCTGGCCGGTGAACTCTGCGCCGATCTGGGGCTGCGGGTCGAGGCGGAGTCCGAGGGGCCCCGGCTGGAACGGCTGACCCACCACCACGCCAACGACCTGGACCTGCTGCTGGCGGTGGCCGGCCGGGCCGGGCTGCACCTGACCGTCCACGAGGGTGTGCTGCACCTGGTGACCCTGCGGGGTCAGGGCGAGCCGGTCCCCCTGGCCCTCGGCCACCGGGTGCACGACCTGCGGCTGTCCGTCAACGCCGACACCGCCGCCGGGGAGAGCACCGCCCTGGGCTGGCACCCCCAGCGGGCCGAACCGATCGCGCAGAGCACCGCCACCCCGCGCTGCGGACGCCGTACCCCGGTCGAACCGGATCCGGCCGTGGTCGGCGCGGAGGGCGCCCGTACCGCGTTGGACCAGCCGGGGCGCAGCGACGACGAGATCGCCGCCCTCGCCCAGGCCCGCCTGGATCTGCGGGCCGCCGCCCTGGTCACCGCCGAAGGTACGGCCGAGGGTGACCCGGCCCTGCGGCCGGGCCGCCGGGTGCTCCTGGCCGGGGTCGCCGAGGCGGTCGCGGGCAGCTACGTCCTCACCGAGGTGGTGCACACCCTGGACGCCGACGGACATCTGACCCGGTTCTCCACCGCTCCCCCGCCACCACCGCCGGCCGGGCCGCCCGCACCGGCGGTGGTCACCCTGGGCACGGTCACCGATGTGGCCGACCCCGCCGGGCTGGGTCGGGTACGGGTGGAGTTGCCCGCCTACGGCGGGGCCGACGCCGGCTGGCTGGGGGTGCTCTGCCCCGGAGCGGGCCCGGGAAAGGGCCTGGTGGCGCTGCCCGACCCGCAGGACCGGGTGCTGGTGGCGCTGCCCGGCGGCGAGCCGGCCTCCGGTGTCGTCCTGGGCTCCCTGTTCGGGGCGGTCGAGCCGTACGACACCGGGGTCGACGAGGGCCGGGCCCGGCGGTGGTCACTGCGGACCGCCGGTGGGCAGCAGGTGGTCATCGACGACGTGGCCCGCAGTCTGCGGTTGAGCACGGAGGCCGGCAGCTGGTTGGAGCTGACCCCCGAACTGGCCACCCTGCACGCCGCCACCGACCTGGTGCTCTCCGCCCCGGGGCGGGCCATGGTGGTGCGGGCCCGCAGTGTCGACTTCCTGCACGCCGAGGCGGTCGAGGACCCGGACACCGCCGCCGAGCAGGCCCGCTCACTCGCCCGTGCCCACCACGACGGAGGCCGCTGATGCGCTGGATACACCGCGACTCCGTGATCAGGTGCGACCACGACGGCCGGGTCAGCAACCAGCCCTCGCAGCGGTGGGTGACCCTGGCCGGGGTCCCCGCCCTGGTGGCCGACGACCCGTTGGGTCGGCCGATCGCCGCCTGCCCCAACTACGGCGCCACCGTGAAACCCTGCACGAAGACCGAACCGGTGGCGGTCGGCTACAGCCACTGGATCCGGGTGGACGGTCGACCGGTCGTGCTGTCCCACCTCGAGGGGTTCACCGACGGTAGTCCCCCGGGTCAGGTCACCTACCGGGTCCGCGATCCTCGGCAGCGGTTCGTGGGGGCCGACCGATGAGGGCGATCAGGTTCGTCGGTGCCGGCTTCGACCCGGGGCGGGGCGGCGGGCTGGGGCTCACCGCGGCCGGTGGGCTGGCCATGACCGACGGCGACGAGACCGTACGCCAGGCGTTGTTTCTGCTGCTGTCCACCACCCCGGGTGAGCGGCTGATGCGACCCGGCTACGGCTCCCGGCTGCACCGGCTGGTCTTCGCGCCGAACGACGACACCACGGCCGGTCTGGCCATCCACTACGTGCGGGCGGCCATCGCCCGCTGGGAGCCCCGCATCGACGTACTCGATGTCGACGCCGGTCCCGACCCGGAGGACGCCTGGCGGCTGGTGATCCGGCTGGACTACCGGATCCGGGCCAGCCTGGCCCCCGGTCACCTGGTCTTCTCCGTGGACCTGCTGCCGGTCGACGAGGAACCTTCCGCCGTACCCGGCCCCGAGGAGGGGCGATGACCCTGCCCGTGCCGCACCTGGACGACCGCAGCTTCCTGGATCTGGTCACCGAGGCCCGGGAGCGGATCCAGCAGTCCTGTCCCGGCTGGACCGACCTGTCCGCGCACGATCCCGGCATCGCCCTGCTGGAGGCGTTCGCGCACCTGACCGAGGTGATGATCTACCGGCTGAACCAGTTGCCGGAGAAGGCGTACGTGGCCTTCCTGAACCTGCTCGGGGTGACCCGGCACGCGCCGAGCGCGGCCTGGGCGCAGGTGCGTTTCACCCGGACCGGGTCGGACGAGACGCCGCTGCGGATCCCGGCCGGTACCCGGGTGGCCGCCGCCCGGGGCGCAGACCCCAGGCCGGTCGTCTTCGTCACCTGTGAACCGGCCTCGCTGGGGGTCGGCGAGCAGGAGGTGACCGTACGGATGCACCACTGCGAACTCGTCGAGGCGGAACTGCTGGGGGTGGGCACCGGGGCACCGGGGCAGGTGCTGCGGGCGGCGCGGGCACCGTTGGCGCGTACCGCCGAGGCCTGGGATCTGCTGCTCGGGGTGGAGGTGCCGGCCGGGTCGGTGGAGTTGGGGGCGGCGGCCCGGGAACACCAGGGCCGCATCTTCGAGGTCTGGCGGCCGGTGGACAGCTTCGCCGGTCTGGGTCCCCAGGACAAGGCGTACCTGGTGGACCGCTGCTCCGGCACGATCACCTTCGCCCCCGCCCTGGACCTGCGGACCACCGAACCGGGGTCGCTGCGCTTCGGCGACGGCCCGGTCGCGGCCGTGCCACCGGCCGGGCGGCAGGTGCGGCTGTGGTACCGCGCCGGGGGCGGACCCACCGGCAACGTGGCAGCCGGCACCCTGACCAGTCTGCGGGATCCGCTGCCCGGGGTGAAGGTGGTCAACCCGCTGCCGGCGGTCGGCGGCCGGGAGATGGAGAGCATGGAGTCGGTGCTGCTGCGCGGGCCGTACGCCTTCTTCGCCCAGCAGCGGGCGGTGACCGCCCGCGACTTCGAGGTGCTGGCCACGGCCGCCGGTGGGGTGGCGCGGGCCCGGGCCTTCACCCGGGCCGCCGTCTACAGCTTCGCCCGCCCGGGTGAGGTGGAGACCGTGCTGGTGCCGTACGTGCCGCCGCAGGCTCGGCCGGGCGGTGGGCTGCCGGTGCAGGTGCTGCGCGAACACGAGGTGGAGGAGACCCGGCTGCGGGTCGAGGCGGATCTGGAGCGGCGTCGGTCCCTGGGCACCACCTGCCGGGCCAGTTGGGCCCGGTACAAGGCGGTATCGATCCGGGCCCGGGTGGTGGTCCGCGGGGAGGAGGACGTCGAGGCGGTCCGTCGACGCATCCACGACCGGCTGCACCAGACCCTGAGCCCGTTGCCCACCGCCCTGAACCCGACCGGGTGGGCCTTCGGCGAGCCGCTGCGGGCCTCCAATGTGTACCGGCTGCTGGAGCACGCCGAGCCGGGGGTGCGCTACGTCGAGTCGGTGCGGTTCGTGGTGGACGAGGCCCCGGACAACCAGGTGCGTACCCTGGCCGCCGACCAGTACCAGCCGAACACCTGGTACGCCGGCAGCGCCGAGGTGCTGTTCCGCTCCACCAACGCCGGTGCCGGCTGGGAGCCGGTCGGCCGCTTCACCGGGGAGACCGTGCAGCGGGTGGCCCCCGCTCCCGCCCCGGTCCGACCGGGCATCGTCGCCCGCCCCGGCTCGGTGGCGGTGGCCACCGTACGCACCGGTGGTGGTTCCCGGGTGCATTTGAGCACCGACCTGGGGGAAACCTGGTCCCTGCTGGCCGACCTGGAGGCCCGGATCAGCGACCTGGCCTGGATCGACCGGGACGGCGCCGGTGCCCTGCTGGTCGCCACGGACACCGGCCTGTACGAGGTGTCCCTGCTGCCCGGCGCGGTGCCGTTGCAGATCCTGGTCGACCCGGCCGACGCCGATCGGGGCTTCTACGCGGTGCGGGCCTTCGTCTCCGAACGGGGCGCCCCCGGGGTGGCGGTGGCGGCCCAGGCCGGGTTCGGGGTGTACCTGTCGGGCAACGCCGGCCGTCCGGGCAGCTTCACCCACGTCGGGCTGGCCAATGTGGACAACCGGGTGCTGGCCGTGCAGTACGACGGCCCGGCCACCCTGCTGTGGAGCGGCACCGGTGAGCCGGATCCGAAGAAGCCCGGACAGGGCTGTTTCCGGGCCCGGCTGTTCGAGTCCGACGTCAAGTGGCAGGCGATGCAGGGCGGGTGGATCGGCGGTACCTGCCGGGATCTGACCTTCAGCGGCAGTGTGGCGTTGGCGGCCACCCAGAGCGGCGGGGTGCTGCGGCTGGACACCCTGGCCGGCCAGCCGCAGTGGGCCTCCGTGTCGGTCAACTGCGGGCTGCCGCTGCGCGACCGGACCCGGTTCATGCCGGTGGACGCGGTGGCCGCCGCCTCCGGGACCCCGCGACTGATCCTGGCCGGCGGGGAACGGGGGGTGTTCCGCAGCACCGAGGCGGTGGACTGGTCGGCCAGCGCCAACCAGGCCACGGCCGACGTGGTGACCGTGCCGGACACCTGGCTGCTCTGCTCCGGCGAGCACGACATAGAGGTGGTGCGCCACGATGCGGCGAGCGGGCATTGAGCGGCTGCTGCCCGCGGCGTACCAGCGGGCCTGCGTACCGGGCAGCGTGCTGTGGGCGCTGCTGGAGGTGATGGAGGGGCTGCACGCCCCGGACGAGGCCGTACTGGCCGAGGTCGAGGCCCTGTTCACGCCCTACCAGGCGCCCGGGGAGATGGTGGCCTACCTGGCCCGGTGGGTGGCGATGGACCACCTGGTCGCCGCCCCCCGGCGGGACGCTCCCCTGCTGCTGCCGCTGAGCCGACTGCGGGACC
Organism: Micromonospora sp. NPDC048871; assembly: GCF_043198155.1. Classification (NCBI taxonomy): domain Bacteria; kingdom Bacillati; phylum Actinomycetota; class Actinomycetes; order Micromonosporales; family Micromonosporaceae; genus Micromonospora; species Micromonospora sp. NPDC048871. The sequence continues at coordinate 177,850 of NZ_JBICUM010000002.1, forward strand.
TGGTGGCGCACGGCGCCCGTCTGGCGGCCTGGCGGGGCACCCCGTACGGGCTGCGCACCGCCCTGGAACTGGCCACCGGGGTCACCGGTTTCGTCCTGGACGAGCCGGCCGACCGGCCCTTCCACGTGGTGGTCCGGGTGCCGGCGGACGCCGCCGGGCAGTTGGCCCTGATCGGTCGCATCGTCGAGGCGGAGAAGCCGGCCGCGGTCACCGCCGAGATCGTGGTCACCGCCGCCCCCGCGCCCGGCCGGGCGGTCGGCCGGGCCACCGTCGGACCCAGCCCAGCCGTCGCTGACCTTGTCGATCCTGCTCCGGAGGAGCCGTCATGACCACCGAATGGACCGTCGTCGCCGCTGCCGAGCAGTTCACCCTGGACGCCCGCAACGCCGGGGAGTTGACCTTCACCGTCTCCAACCCGGGGCTCGCCCCGGACACGGTGGTGTTCGACGTGGCCCCCGGCGAGGGGACCCAGCGGGCCTGGTTCACGGTCACCGAACCCCAGCGGGTGGTGCCCGCGCAGGGCTCGGTGTCCTTCCTGGTACGCCTGGTGGTGCCGGCCGGGACTCCGCCTAGGCGCTACGACATGACCGGGTTCGCCTACTCGGCGAACACCGCCCCGGAGGAGAGTTCCCGCTCCAGCGGCCGGGTCACCTACGAGGTACGGGCGGTGGCGCCGCCGAAGCGTACGCCCTGGCCCTGGATCGCCGCCGCGGCGGCCCTGGTGCTCGTCGTCTCGGCCACGGTGGTGTTCCTGGTGACCCGGGGTGAGGATGCCCCGCCGCTGCCGCCCCGGGTGGTGACCGTCGAGGCGGAGACTCTGGTGCCCACCGCCGTCGTGGGGTCCCCGTCGAACTCCCCGGCGAGCGTCATCGTGCAGACCAGCTGCTGCCAGGTGGTCTGGTCGCAGGACGCCCAGTTGTTCTTCCTGGGCCGGGCGATCAACGACCGGGTGACCGTGCGGGTGGAACTGCCCGCCGAGGCCACCTGGCAGTTCTCTGCCGTGATGACCACCGCCCCCGACTACGCCAACGTGGCGTTCCTGGTCGACGGCCGGCAGGTCGGTGACCCGTTCATCGGCTTCACCCCGAAGGTGCGGATCACCGACTGGCTCGACGTGGCCCAGGTCCGCCTGGCCGCAGGCCCGCACGAGATCACCCTGGTGGTGATCGGCAAGACCCAGAGCACGGACCGCTACTTCGCCGGCATAGACACCATCCGCTTCACCGAACTCCCCCCATCCCCCCTCTGACCCGCCAGCCCCTGTCGATCAAGAGGTTTGCGTCAGAAATCAGCGCCACCCAGACGCAAACTTCTTGATCAACAGGGCGAAGGGCGGGCGCGGGAGAGGGCGGCGAGGGAGGGGGTTTGGGGTGAGGGTGACGGGCCGGGTGGGTGAGAGGAGGGGGTTGGGGTGGGGGGACGGCAGAAGGTGTTGGTGGTGGGGGTCGGGGTGTTGCTGGTGGTGCTGTTCGTGGGGGTGGTGGGGGTCGGGCGGCAGGAGGGGGGTGATCCGGTGGGGCGGCATTCGCTGGTGGAGTTGCTGGGGCGAGTCGGGGGTGGAGCGGGTGCGGTCGACCCCGACAGTGTCCAGGCGGGGTGCGCCGAGGCGCCCGGTCGGCTGGCGGTGGTCGGCGACTGCGCGGTACGGGTAGCCGATCCGGGCGGGCTGCGGCTGCTGATCCTGCGCAGCCCCACCGGGTTCGCCGTCGAGGCACCGGCCCCCGGCGGTGCCGACTTCACCCTGACCGACACGGTAACCCCGGCCGAGGACGGCACCGACGCGGTGGCCCGGATCGCGGTGGACCGCCCGAGCATCGTCATGCTGCGCTGCCCCACGGGCTGCGTGGTCACCGTCAGCCGGCAGTGAATCCTGAGGAGGACCCTGATGGGTGCGTTACGCAGGCCCTTCCTGCTGCTGGCCATGCTCGCCCTGGTGCTGGCGGTCGGCGTAGAGGTCGGTGCCGGGCTGCTGGTGGGCGGTTTGGACGCCGGACCGGCGCTGGCCGGCGGCGCCGCCGAGCTGGGTGTCGAGGTCGGGGAGGTACGCGGGGTCAGCGAGCCCTCCGGACGGGGCACCGGCTACCTGGCCCTGGTCGACGCGGCGGCCCTGTGGACCACCGGGCTGTTCTGCCTGGGTCTGGTGCTCCCCGAACGGATCCAGGGGCGGGTGCAGGGCATCGCCACCCTGATCTTCTCGATCATCCTGATCATCGTGGGGTTCCTGGCCCTGGTGCTCGCCTTCATCGAGCTGACGATCATGGTTTCCCTGTTCCTGGCACCACCGTTCGGCACCCTGGCCTATCTGGCCCTGTGGGGTTTCTTCCCGGTGGGGGACGCGGCCGTACTGCTCGGCCTGGTGCTGCTGCTCAAGCTGACCTGGGCCGGGCTGCTGCTGCTCGCCCAGCCCAAGTTCCTGCAGAACAAGGGCCTGGTGCTGCTGATCGGGACCAGCCTGCTCTGCCCGGTGGTGCTGGAGTTCCTGCACCGGCTGGTGCCGGTGATCCTGGTCAGCATCCTCGACAGCCTCGGCGCCCTGGTCTTCGCCGTGATCGCGATCATCTGGGCGGTGGTGCTGCTGATCGGCGCGGTCCCGGCGATCGTCAAGGCCATCCGCGCCACCGCCGCCCTGCGCGCCGAGACCGACCCGCACCGCTAGCCCGGATACCGCAGAGGCGACTCCGCAGCCGGCTGGCGGTGACGGCGGCCGGGGCAGTCTGGGCAGCCCGCCCGCCGCGACCTCCTCCGGTCGCGGCCGCCGGATATGGTTGTCACGTGATCGGGCTCGCCATGCTCTGGTACCTCGTCGGTGTTCTCGCCGACGCGGGCGCCGGTGGCATGGTCACCGGCACCGCCGCGGCGACCGGGGCACTGCTGGCGGTCGTGCTAGCCGCGGTGAACCTGCTGCTGCGGGTGGTCACCCCGGCCAACCGGCGGGTCACCGGCCGGATGATGCGCGAACGCTGCCGCCGCACCGGCGTACCCCGGCATCGTGATCCGGACGCGGCCGGCCGCTCCCGCCCCCGCGCCCCGACGGCGACCTTCGCGGTCGCCTGAGCCTCAACCGCAGCCTCACCCGCTGCCGCTCGACGGCGACCGCACCTGACTGGTTCCTGCCCGTCTCCGGTCGTCGTTCGAGAGGTGCACCATGTCCACTTCGCTGATTCCTGCCGGGTTCTCCGGCCGCCCCCTGGCCACCGGAGCCCTCCGGTGAGCACCATCTTCAGCCCACTGATGGCGTTGATCTACGCAGGCATCTCCGCCATCCTGCTGTTCTGGCACCGCGCCTGGCAGTTGGTCTTCGCCGACACACCCCTGTGGGGCACCGACTGGTCCTGGGTGCTCGGCATCGTCTTCCTGGTGCTCACCGTCCGGGTGGTCCTCTTCCCGATCTTCGTCAAGCAGATCAAGGCACAGCGGGCGATGCAGGCCCTCCAGCCCCAGATCAAGGCGCTTCAGGACAAACACCGGGACGACCGGGAGACCCTCCAGAAGGAGATCGTCGAGCTCTACCGGACCGAGCGGGCCAACCCCCTGACGGGCTGCCTGCCCATGCTGGTCCAGATCCCGGTCTTCCTGGGGCTGTTCCATGTGCTGCGGCACCTCAAGCCCTCCATGCCGGAGCACCTGAAGACCCTGTACGGCTGGACGGTCACCCAGTTCGACAGCGCCTCCTCGGCGACCCTGTTCGGCGCGCCCGTAGCGGCCAGTTTCCGCTCAGGCGCAGCGGAGTTGGCCGGGCTCGGGGCGGACGGGGTGACCGTCCGGGTGGTGGCGCTGATCCTGATCGCGATGATGGTCGTGACCACCTATCTGAGCAGTCGGCAGATGATCCTGCGGACCGGGTGGGCCGAGGAGCCGCAGCAGCGGATGATGCAGCGGTTGATGCTCTACGGCATCCCGACCTCGCTGCTCGTCTCCGGGCTGATCTTCCCGATCGGCGTGATCATCTACTGGGTCACCACGAACCTGTTCTCCCTGGGCCAGCAGACCTGGATGCTGCGCCGGTACCCACCCCCGCCCGCCACCGGCGCCGGATCGGCGCCGGCCGCCGGGACACCGAACGCCACCGCCGCCGAAACGGCACCGACCACCGCGACACCGGCCACCGGCGCCGCCGGGTCAACCCCGCCGACGGCCGGGCGCAGGCCGAACAAGCGCCGCTGACACGCCGGAGCCTGGTGCGGCCCGACCCTCGCGGGGGCGGTGCCGCACCAGGCTCCGAAGGACGGTCAGTGCAGGCGGGTGGTGGTCCAGCGGGGGGAGTCGTTGGTCACCGGGACGAGGTCACCGACCAGGGTGGTACGGGCCTGGGCGGCACGGTGGGCGCTGTTGCCGACCCAGATGTCGACCTCACCGGGCTCCACGACCCGGGTGAGGGTGCGGTCGGAGAAGGCCAGGCGGGTGGTGGGCACGGACAGCTCGACCGTGACGGACTCCCCCGGCTCCAGGTGGACCCGGCGGTACCCGAGCAGCTGCGCCACCGGCCGGGTGATCGAGGCCACCAGGTCGTGGCCGTAGAGCTGGACGACCTCCTCGCCGGCCACCGTGCCGGTGTTGGTGACCCGGACGCTCGCCCGGATCGTGCCGTCGGTGGGCACCGTGTCGGACACGGTCAGATCGGCGTACCCGAAGGTGGTGTACGACAGACCGTGGCCGAACGGGGCCACCGGCGCGGCCGACAGGTTCGTCACCTCGTTGCCCTCCCCCAGGGTGGGGTGCAGGTACGAGTACGGCTGCGCCCCGGCCGAGCCGGTCAGGCTCACCGGCAGGCGTCCCGAGGGGTTGACCCGCCCGGAGAGCACCCCGGCGATCGCCGAGGCCCCCTCCTCGCCCGGGAAGAAGGCCTGCACCACGGCCGCGCACCGGTCCATCGCCCACCCGAGGGCGTACGGCCGTCCGGTGAGCAGCACCAGCACGACCGGGGTGCCAGTGTCCAGCACCGCCTCGACGAGTTCCCGCTGCACCCCGGGCAGCTCCAGGTCGTCGCGGTCACAGCCCTCCCCGACGGTGCCGCGACCGAACAGGCCGGCGTGGTCACCGACGACCAGTACGGCGACCTCCGCCGCCGAGGCGGTGGCGACGGCCTCGGCGAACCCGGACCGGTCCTCGGTGTCCACCGCACAGCCCACCGCCGAAGTGACCTGCTCGGCGCCGAACTCCCCCCGCAGGGCCTGGAGCACGGTGGGCACCTCGATGCCGGTCTCCACCCCCGGGTGCTGGGCGAGGACGTGGTTGAGGAAGGAGTAGCAGCCGAACAGGGCCGCCTCCCGGTCGGCGTTCGGGCCGATCACCGCCACCCGGCGCCCGGCCGACATCGGCAGCACCCCCTGGTTGGCGACCAGGATGATGGACTTCTCCGCCAACCGGCGGGCGATCGCCCGATGCTCCGGCGAGTCCAGGTCGACCTGCTCGACCGGCTCGTCGTCGAAGGTGGCGTCGAGCAGACCGAGTTCCAGCTTCTGCCGCAGCACCCGCAGCACCGACCGGTCGATCAGGGCCTCGTCGATCCGGCCGGACCGCACCGACTCGATCAGGGTCAGGTAGGCGTCCCCGGTCGGCAGCTCGACGTCGACCCCGGCGGTGAGGGCCAGCACGGCGGCCTCCGCGTGGTCGGAGGCGACATGGTGCAGCAGGTTCAGGAAGGCCACCCCGAAGTAGTCGGCCACCACCGTGCCGTCGAAGCCCCACCGGTCCCGGAGCAGGTCGGTGAGCAGGGTGGGGTCGGCGGCGACCGGCACGCCGTCGATCTCGGCGTACGAGTGCATGACCGACCGCACGTCGCCGTCCAGGACGGCCATCTCGAACGGCGGGAGGAACACGTCGGCGATCTCCCGGGGACCGGCGTGCACCGGGGCGAAGTTACGCCCGGCCCGGGAGCCGGAGTAGCCGACGAAGTGCTTCAGGGTGGCGTGCACCCCCTGGGACTGCAGACCCCGCACGTACGAGGTGCCGATGGTGCCGACCAGGTACGGGTCCTCGGCGATGCACTCGTCGACCCGGCCCCACCGCGCGTCCCGGATCACGTCCAGCACCGGGGAGAGGCCCTGATGGATGCCGAGGGTACGCATCACCGTCCCGACGGCCGCGGCCATCTCGGTGACCAGGTCGGGATCGAAGGCGGCGCCCCAGGCCAAGGGGGTGGGGAAGGTGGCCGCCTTCCAGGCCGACAACCCGGTCAGGCACTCCTCGTGCACGATCGCCGGAATGCCGAGCCGGGTGCCGGTGACCAGTTCCGACTGGAACTTCCGCAGCCAGGAGGCGCGGGCTACGGGGTCGACCGGACGGGTGCCGTAGGGCCGGGTCAGGTGACCCAGCCCGTGCCGGGAGAAGCTCTCCAGCCTGTCGACCTCGCCGAACTCGCCCTGCAAGGGGGCGACCGCCTCACCGTCCTCCTTCTCCCAGAACCCGACGAGCTGCGCGACCTTCTCCTCGATCGTCATCCGACCGAGCAGCTCGCGGATCCGCGACTCGCCGTCCGGCCCGTCCGGCCGATCGTGGCGTGGACCTGTTTGAGTCGGCGCCGACGCGCCCCCCACCTGACGGACCTCAGTCATGCTGTGCCTTCCGTTTCTGGTGCTCGTGCGGCTGCCGCTCAGCCCTTGACCGCACCTTGCAGGCCTCCGACGATCTGTTTCTCGGCGAAGGTGAAGAACAGGAGGGCGGGCAGCATCGCCAGGGAGGTGAAGGCGAGGATGCCGGCCGTGTCGGAGCTGTACTGGCTGGAGAACTGCTGCACGCCAAGCGGCAGGGTGTGCAGGTTGGCGTCACCGAGGACGAGCAGCGGCAGGAGGAAGGCGTTCCAACTGGTGACGAACGCCAGGATCCCGACGGTGACCAGGGCCGGCCGCGACAGCGGCAGCATGATGCGCCAGAGGAAACCGAGCCGCCCGGTGCCGTCGATGGCCGCCGCGTCCTCCAGTTCACGCGGGATGGCCGTCAGGAACGGGCGCAGGATGACGATCGTCAGCGGCAGCGAGAAGGCCACCTGCGGCAGGATCACCGCGTAGTACGAGTTGATCAGGTTGAGGTCGCGCAGCATGAGGTACAGCGGCAGGATCGCCGCCCCGGCCGGGAACAGCAGGCCCAGGGTGAAGAAGGTGTAGAGCACCTCACGACCCCGGAAGGTGTACCGGGCCAGCACGAACGCGGCGGAGACCCCCAGGGCCACCACCCCGAGGGTGGTGCCCAGGGACACCACCGCGCTGTTGAAGGCCTGACGCCAGAAGTTGCTCTGGGTCAGCACCCGGACGTAGTTGTCGATGACCCATGGGTCGGGCATGCCGGCCGGGTTCGCGACGATCTGCGGGGTGGTCCGGAAACCACCGATCACCACGTAGATCACCGGCGTGATCGACACAGCCGCAACCGCCAGCGCCAAGGCGTAGGTCAGGGGGTTGCCCCAGGACACCGGCCGGCGCTTGGCGGGCGTCAGAACGGTGTTCGCGGTCGTCACGTCACTTTGCCCTTCTGGTGGTGATGGCGCCCTCGATGTCTCGCCGGAGCAGGAAGCGCTGGAACACGACCGCCGCCACGAACGAGATGGCGAACAGGATCACCGCGATCGCGTTGCCGTAGCCCCAGAGCCGAGCGAAGAAGCCGTTGTCCACCATGTATGTAGCCATGGTTGCCGATGCACCAAGCGAGCGTACCGCCGGCACCGAGGTCACCCAGATCACGTCGAAGACCTGCAACGAGCCGATCATGGACAGGAACATCCAGATCCGGATGGTCGGGCCCAGCAGCGGCAGGGTGACATGGCGCTGAATCTGCCACCAGCTAGCCCCGTCGATCTCGGCGGCCTCGTTCAATTCCTGCGGCACATTGGACAGACCGGCCAGCAGCAGGATGATGGCGAAGCCGACGTACTTCCAGGTCAGGACGAACAGCAGGGTCCAGATAACGATATCGAGATCGGCAAGCCAGGCCTGGACCAGACCGCCCAACCCGAGTGAGCGCAGCAGCGCGTCGAAGGTGCCGTTCTCCGTCAGGATCAGCTTCCACATGATGCCGACGGTGACCTCGGCCAGCACGTACGGCACGAAGGCCAGCAGGCGGAACACCGTACGGCCCCGGAAGTGGCGGTTGAGCAACAGGGCCACGCCCAACGCGATGGGGCCCTGGATGATCAGGGACCCGAACACGATGAGCGCGTTGTTGCGCAACGCGTCCAGGAAGATCGGGTCCTGGAAGGCCATCACGTAGTTGTCGAAGCCGATGTACTCCGTGGGCGGTCCTACTCCACGCCAGCGGAACAGGCTGTAGTAGAAGGCGAAGCCCATCGGCACCAGGACGAACATCACGTACACGATGATCGCCGGTGTGGTGAGACCGATGATCTCGTACCACTTGCGTCGCGTCTCGGCGGCCCGGCTGGACTTGCGGTTGGCGGGCCGGAGCCCCGCCGGCGGCGCGGACACGCCGCCGGCGGGGTTCAGGGTCTGGTTCGTGGACGTCACTTGCGAGCGGCCGACTTCATCGCGTCGACGACCTGCTGCGGCGTCCCGTTGCCCGCGAAGATGGCGACGATCGCGTCGTTCATCGCGTTGCCGACGGTGCTACCGAAGGCGGTGTCCAGCCAGAGCTGAACGTAGGTCGCGCTGGTGGTGGCCTCCAGGATGGAGCGCAGCGCCGGGTCGGTCACGCCGGCCTCGGAGCCCTTGGCCACCGGCAGACCGGTGCCGGTCTCCGCGTAACCCTTCTGGACCTCGGGGCTGACGATGTACTTCAAGAACTCGACACACTCCGCCGGGGCGTTCTTGGCGCAGGCGAACCCGTCACCGCCACCGAGGGCGGCCTTCGGGTCACCGGGCGAACCACTGATCGCCGGAACCGGGAACCAGCCGATGAACTTGTTCAACGCCTCCTTGTCCTCGGCGACGTTGTCCAGGGTGCCCTTGTTCCAGTCACCCATCAGCTCCATCGCGGCCTTGCCGTTGGCCAGCATGCCGTTGGCGCTGGTCGGGTCGTTCTGCCCCGGGGTGGCGATGAAGTTGTTCTGGAACGGCTTGGTGTCGATGAAGGACTTCAGGTCCTCGCCGGCCTTGACGAAGCAAGGGTCCTCGAAGTCCAGGTCCTTGGCGGCCTTCTTCAGGGTGTCGACGGAGCAGGCCCGCAGCGCGAAGTTGTACCACCAGTGGGCGGCCGGCCACTTGTCACCGGCGCCGACCGCGATCGGCACGACGTTGATCGCCTTGAGCTTGGTGACGGCCTCGTTGAGTTCCTCGAACGTGGTCGGCGGAGCCGCGATGCCGGCCCGGGCGAACATGTCCTTGTTGTACCAGATGCCCTCGATACCCATCCGGTACGGCAGCCCGTACTGCCTGCCGTTCACCGCCCAGATCTCGGCGGAGCTGCCGATGTTGGCGACCTCGTCCTTGACCTGGTCGGTGATGTCCTTGAGGTAGTCGGCCTCGACCTGCTCGCGCATCTCACCGCCACCCCAGGCCTGGAAGATGTCCGGCGGGTCGTTGCTCAGCAGCGCGGCGGGCAGCCGGGTGCGCTGGAGTTGGTTGGTCTCGATCGCCTCGATCTCGATCGTCACCGTGGGGTGCAGGGCGTTGAAGTCCTTCGCGACCTTCGCCCAGTACTCCTTTCCGACCCCGTCCTCGCTGGCGTTGTGCCACCAGGTCAGGGTTACCGGGTTCTTGAACAGCTCGCTCTCGGCGGGCTCCTCGGACTCGCCCCCACTGCATCCGGTGGCGAGTAGTGCGGTGGTGATGGACAGCGCTAGGGCGGTTCGTACGCGGCGCTTTATAGCCATCGGTATCTCCTCGACTAGTCAGTCGCGGTGCTCGGCCTGCGGGGGAGTTTTACAGCCGTGTAACCGAGTGTCAATCGGTGTCGATAACGTTTTCGATACGCCACTCATCGAACCCCGTCCGCCCTCTATCATCGTCGGCGTGGCGTTCCCGCAGCGTGTCAACATGTCGGACGTGGCCCGCGCGGCCGGCGTCTCCGTGGCAACTGTATCCAAGGTGGTGAATGGCAGGTACGGCGTGGCGCAGGCTACCGTCGAGCGGGTTCAGCAGGTCATCCATCAACTCGGGTACGAGGCCAGCCTCGGCGCGCAGAGCCTGCGCAGCCACCGGACGAACGTCCTGGGCATCCTGGTCGCGGAGTTCGAACCCTTCTCCACCGAACTGCTCAAGGGGGCCTCGGCGGGGGTGACCGGCACCGGCTACCAGTTGCTCGCCTACTCCAGCGGCGATGTCGCCGGTACGGCCGTCGGTTGGGAGCGGCGATCGCTGGCGCGGCTGTCCGGAACCCTGATCGACGGGGCCGTGATCGTCACCCCGACGGTGGTGGAGACCAAACAGGGTTTCCATGTCGTGGCCGTCGACCCGCACACCGGCCCCTCGGGTCTGCCCACGGTCGACTCCGACAACTTCGCCGGGGCCGTACTGGCTACCAACTACCTGCTCTCCCTGGGTCATCGTCGGATCGGGCACATCAGTGGACGGGCCGATCTGGAGTCCTCCCGGCTGCGTGAGGCGGGCTTCCGGCAGGCCATGGCCGATGCGGGCGTGACGGTGGACGAGCGGCTGGTACGGGTCGGTGGGTTCCGCATCGAGAGCGCCGCCGGGACTGCCGCCGAACTGCTCGCCCTGCCGGACCGACCGACTGCGGTCTTCGCCGGTAACGACCTGTCCGCGATCTCCACGATCGATGTCGCCCGGAGCATGGGGCTGTCGGTCCCGGACGACCTGTCCGTGATCGGCTTCGACAACGTTCCGGAGTCCGCCCTGGTCAATCCCCCGCTGACCACGATCATGCAGCCGATACAACGGATGGGTGCCGAGGCGCTGCGCCTGCTGGTGGATCTGATCGCCGGGGTGGAGCGCGACATCCACATCCGGCTGCCCACCGAGCTCGTCGTCCGCGCCTCCTGCCGATCCCTGCCGGACTGAAAACGGGGGCGATCCGCCGGTTCTCACACCATCTGAGGGGACGTATTTCCGGGTCGGTCACCGGCTCTTGAAGGACGTCACGGCGCCGACACAGCACCGCAACGCGCTGGTCGGCGCACGCTCCGTCGATGGGAGAAACCTGTCATGAGCAGTCTAGGAAGACGGGTCCGCCGGGCCGCGATGGTCGGGCTGACCGCTGCGGCGTTGACCGGCCTGCTGGGCGCCAGCGCGGTCGCCGCGCCGTTCGAGGCGACCGCGCCCGCCGCGCTGACCAGCACCACCGACGTCTACATCAAGGACGTCACCGCCGATGTCGGGGTCCAACCGCACAACCTCAACCCGTTGTGGGCCAGCCCGGACATCAAGGTCTGCCCGAACCCCACCGAGTGTGCCGTCAGTCAGAACCCCGTCGTCGGGGTGACCAACTACATCTTCGTCAAGCTGCGTAACCCCGGGCCCTACGGCTCCGGGGTGGGTACCGGGACGCTGCAGGTCTACCGGACGACCCCCGGTGGTGGTGCGGTCTGGCCGACCCACTGGACCCAGATCGGGGCGGCCTACGTGACCGTGAACCCGGGGGTCACCACGGTCATCATCCCGTGGACCGGGGTACCCGGGCCGGGCCACTTCTGCCTGCTGGCCCGCTGGGTGTCCGCCACCGACCCGATGACCATCGATGGCCCGGACATCAGCCTCAACACCCGGTACAACAACAACGTCGCGTGGCGCAATGTCGACTCGGTGCAGCTCGGCGCGGGTCAGACGACTCCGGCCGGGCGGCCCTTCGCCATCGGCAACTCGTTGCGGGTGCCCTCGCGCAACGAGGTGGTCTTCAACGCGGCCGAGCCGTTGCAGGCCATCGGCGGCCGGGTGGTCGTCGACCTCGGACCGGAGCTGTTCGAGCGGTGGCGGGCCGGTGGCGCGGTCGGCAACGGGGTACGGGCGATCGGCCGGACCCAGGTGGAGATCGTCGAGCCGACCCGGGCCAGCCTGGGCAACCTGCTGCTCAACCCCGGTGAGCGGGTGCAGTTCTCGCTGCTCTTCTCGGCCGAGGTGGCCAGTGACCGGGAGATCGCGTTCAACGTGACCCAGTTCGGCCCGGACACCAGCGGGGCCAAGTCGACCGACCTGGGTGGGGTGCAGTACCTGATCAGCGCCGCCAAGCGCTGACTCCGGGGGGTGTAGCGGGGGTCGTGGGCCGAACCCGCCCACCACCCCCCTGGCCCAGTGCCGCCACCGCCCCTGTGGCCACACCGCAGACACACCCAGTCGGTGAACAACGTGAAACCCCCCGCCTCGGCCCCCCGTC
>NZ_JBICUM010000002.1:190075-253828 GCF_043198155.1 Micromonospora sp. NPDC048871
CCACCGCCCCCCCCGGGGGGGGGGTCCCAGCCACTAACCCGCCCCCCAACGCCGGCCGGGGGGGGTTTGTCGGGGGGGGCGGGGCCCCCCCCCCCCCCCCACCCCCGTGGCCCTGTCCGGCCACGGCCCTTGTGGCCTCAGCGCAGACAGACCCAGTCGGTGACCACGGTGAACCCGCCGGCCTCGGCCCGCAGTCGGACCGGCCCGGGCGGCGGTACGCCGAGGGAGAAGAGTCCCACCGCGTCGACCGCTGTCTCGTCGTAGGTGCCGGTGGCCGTCCGGGCACTGATCCGGCCACCCTCGGCGGGGCAGAGCTGCCCGACGATTCCCGCCGGGCTGACCTCGATCTCCAGCAGGACCGGGCCGCCCCGGAAGGACAGGCTCCGCACGGAACCGGCCGATCGGGTGAGCCCGGCCGGTTCCGCCTGGCAGGCCGAGTCGAAGGTCAACTCGGCCAGGGTCAGTTCGGCGTCCACCGTCCGCCAGGCGAACGCCGCCCGCGCGGCGACCAGGTGCTCCTCGGGCACTCCCCTGCTGTCCGACAGCGCCGCACCCAGCTCGGCGGTCAGCCGGTCGTCATCGCCCGGCGGCCACGGCTCCATCGCGCTCCCCTCCCGTCGAGGCGGCGGATCGATGCCCTTTAAGGTACGCGGCCAGCGCCCCGGACTCCCGCAACCGGCGCAGGCAGCGGGCCTGGGTGGGGCCGATGCTGCCGACCGGGGTCCCCAGCCGCTCGGCGATCTGCCGGTAGCTCAGCGGCGGATCGGCGGTCAGCAGGGACAGCAGTACCTGGCAGCGCGGCGGTAGCTCGGCGAAGCCCTCCCGCAGGGCCTGGTGCCGTTCGGCGCGGAGCAGATCCTCGTCCGGGCTGGCCGCCTCCGCCCCGCTCCGGTGGCACCCCTGAAAGGCCCCGTCGGAGGGGTCGAAGGGTTGGGTACGCCGACCCAGCCGCGAGATCCGGTAGCACTCCCGTCGGGTGGTGACCGCCAGCCAACTCGCCAACGCCTCCGGTTCGCGTACCTGGTCCAGGCGCTCCACCAGACGCAGCCACACGGTCTGGTTGACATCGGCGGCGTCGGCGGCGGTCAGGTCGTGGACCCGGATCACCGAGTACACCAGCGGGGTGTAGCGGCGGACCAGTTCCACCCAGCCCGACTCGTCCCCGTTGGCCGCGGCGGCTACCAGATCACTCGTACTGCGGCCGGTCACCACGGCACCGCCGCCGTCGACACTCACCCGACCAGCACCCCGTAGTCGGGGTGCCAGCGCGGCATGGCCAGCAGGGCCAGCCGGGCGGCGTCGGCGCTCAGGCCACCGGCGGTCATCATGGCGGCCAGCCGACCGCTGACCTGGGCGGTGGCGAAGGAGGTACCGGACCAGCGGGCGTAGCGGTGGAAGACCCGGGTGGGTCGTCCGGGCAGCGGCAGGATGCCCGGGACGAAGGTGCTGTCGTGCTGACCCAGGGCGCAGGCGTCCACCCAGGGCCCGAATCCGCTGTAGTCGGCCGGCACCAGGCCGGCGGAACCCATCCGGACCGCCGCCACGGCCACTACCCGGTCCAGCGCGGCCGGCCACAGCGGTCGGTTGGTGCCGGCGTTGCCCGCCGCAGCCACCACCGCGGTCGTCGGTGGCAACGCGGCCACGGCGTTGGCCAGGGGCAACGAGGGCTGGTCGTCCAGGGTGAAGCCGCCCAGGGAGAGGTTGACCACGCTGACCTGGGAGGCCAGTCGGCTCAGGGCGGCCACCACCGTCGACTCGTCGCCGATGCCGGTGGGCTCCAGGGCAGTCTCGGGGTCGACACGTACCCCCGGGGCGGCCTGGCGTACCACCCCGGCGACGAAGGTGCCGTGGCCGCCCTGCGGGGCGAGCACGTCGGTGTGCAGGTAGAGGGGGTCCTCGTCGTCCGGCTCCGGCAGGTAGGCCCCGCCCAGCCAGTCCGGGTGCTGCCCGCCGGCGTACCGCCAGATGCCGGTGTCGCAGATCCCCACGGTCACCCCGGCCCCCTCGGCCGCCCGGGCCGGATCCGGTGGCGCCAGCGCGGCGATCGTCCGGGGTGGTCCGCCCGGGTTGCCCATGATGTTGCCCAGGCCGAGCAGCACATGGTGCGGTTGGACCAGCGGAATCCGCTGACCGGGCCACTGCCGGGGGTCGCGCAGCAGCGTCACGATCGCCGGGATGTCGGCCTCGGCGGAGAACAGCAACCGGGTCACCCCGGCGAAAGCGTCACCGATGAGCACCTGATGTCCGCTTTTACGCAACCAGGCGGCTACTCGCCCGGTGTCCTCGGCGGCGGTGAGCAGTTGCCGGGGGCGGTAGAGAATTTCCCTACCCGCAACTGTATGCCGACGCACATTGCGATCCGCATTCACCAACCGGTCGAAGGCCAGTTGATAGGCCGCGTCGTCGGCGTCCTGGTCGGCCAGGGCCGGACCCGGGCGCCATCCGGCCCCCAGTGGGGTGGCCGCCGCAGCCAGTACGGACGCGACCAGCAGCCGCCGTCGGGACAACCAGCTGCCTGGTCGGGGGTGGTCAGAATGCACAGGCCCTCCCAGATGGCCCCGGAATCGGCAGGCCACGGGTGGCCGGCGAGGCGAATTCCGCGGGCCTTACCGATTCTTCCAATCAATCGGTGGATGTCAATGACCCTAACGGGCTGCCCACCCCGATCCGACCGTCAGGCCATTTGCCGACATTGACGCTCCACGACAGTTGGGGAACGCTTGATCCATGCCCGACAGCACCGCTGCCGGTGCCGGCGGCACCGCGCAGTCGGCGCTCGACACCGTCCAGCGCCGTCCCCGTGAGGCGATCATGATCGCCCAGCGGGTCCTAGCCACCGGCGACGGCGACGAACGTTCCACGGCGGAGCGCGCCATCGGCCTGGCACTGCGGGAACTCAACGACCTCCCCGGCGCCCTGCGCCACCTGCGTCGGGCGGTCCGGATCGCCGGGACGGCCCGGACCCGGGCCCTGGCCCGGATGAGTCTGGGGTACGTCCTGGCCAATGTCGGCCGCACCTCGGCGGCCCTGCGGGCGGTGACCGCCGCCCTGCCCGAACTCACCGGGGCCGACGCCGGACGGGCCCGGATGCAACGGGGGGTGGTACTGCACTACCGGGGTCGGTACGACGAGGCGGTCCGGGACTACACCCTCGCCATCGACACCGCCCAACGGGAGGGGGATCTGCTGCTGGAGGCCCGCGCCCGCAACAACCGGGGGCTGCTCAACGCCCACCGGGGCGCCCCGGGCGATGTCGACGACCTGGCCCGGGCGGCGGCGGTCTTCCGCGATCTCGGGCTGGACCTGGCCGCCGCCGACGCCAGTTGGAACAGCGGAATCGCGGCCGGTCGACGCGGGGACATCGCCGGGGCGCTGCGCCGGTTCGCCGCCGTCGGGCAGGAGTACCAACGGCTGGCCGTACCCCGACCGGCGTTGTTGCTGGACCGCTTCGAGTTGCTGCTCTCGGTGCCCCTGGTGGAGGAGGCCACCGAGGTGGCCGCGGCGGCCATCCGGGAACTGCGTCGCCGTGGCATGGCCTCCGACCTGGCCGAGGCGTTGCTGGCTCAGGCGCGGGCCGCCCTGCTCGCCGGTGACCTGGACATCGCCACCGAGGCCGCCGCCGCGGCCGGAAGCCGGTTCCGCCGGCAGGGCCGCCGGACCTGGGCAGCCTTCGCCCGGCATGTCGAGTTGCGGGCCGAGTTCCGCCGGGGGACCCGTACGGCCGCCTTGCTGACCGCGATGGTGCGCACCGCCGACCGGCTGGAGGCCACCGGTTGGGCCGATCCCGCCCTGCTCACCCGCATCGACGCCGGCCAACTGGCGGTGGAGCTGGGCCGCACCGACCGGGCCGCAAAGCTGTTCGCCGTCGCCGCCGGCACCCGGGGTCGGGGCACCGCCCCACGACGGGCCCAGGGGTGGTACGCCCAGGCCCGGTGGCATCGGCTGCGCGGCGAGGAACCTGCCGCCGCCCGGGCCCTGCGCCGAGGACTGGCCGTCCTCGACCGGCACCGCACCTCCCTGGGCGCCACCGAACTGCGGGCCAACAGCGGGGCGTACGGCCAGGAACTGGCCGCCGAAGGGCTGGACATCGCCGTCCGGGCCGGGGCACCGACCCGGGTGCTGGCCTGGGCGGAACGGTGGCGAGCCCATTCGGTACGGACCCGCCCGGCCCTGCCACCGGACGACGCCGACCTGGTCGCGGCCCTGGCCGAACTCCGGCTGGTCAGCGGCCTGCTGGAGGACGCGGTGCTGACCGGTCGGCCGGTACGCGCCCTGCGGGGTCGGCAGGCCCGGTTGGAGCAGCGCATCCGGGACCTGTCCCGGCACGCTGCCGGCGGCCCGGGCACCCTGACCCCGCCCCGGGTGCACAACCTGGCCGCCCGGCTCGGTTCCCGGGTGCTGGTCGAACTGTTCGCGCACGGGGACCGGCTGGGGGCGGTGCTGGTCCGCGACGGTCGGGCCAGCCTGCACGACCTCGGCTCTCTGACCGAGGCGACCCGGTTGACCCGGTGGCACCGGTTCGGGCTGCGCCGTCTGATCGTCACCGGGGACTCCGCCGCCGCCCGGGCCGCCGTCGAGCACGCCGCAACGGCCCTGGACCGGCAACTGTTCGACCCGCTGCGCCGACGCCTGGCCGACCGGCCGCTGGTGATCGTGCCGGTCGGGGCCCTGCACTCGGTCGGCTGGGCCGGGCTGCCCACCGGCACCGGACGGGCGGTCACGGTGGCCCCCTCGGCCGCCGCCTGGCTGGCCGCCGAGCAGCAGGGCGCGCCCCGGGGCACCCCGGTGCTGGCCGCCGGTCCCCGGCTGCCCGCCGGCGCGGTGGAGGTCCACCGGCTGGCCCAGGTGCTGCCGGCCGCCCGGCTGCTCACCGGCGGGCAGGCCACCGCCACCGCCCTGACGGCCGCCCTGGACGGGGCCGCGATGGTGCACATCGCCGCGCACGGCGCCTTCCGCGCGGACAACCCCCAGTTCTCCACTTTGGAGTTGGCCGACGGGCCGCTGTTCGCCTACGAGTGGGAGGGCATCGCCCGACCGCCCGGCTGTGTGGTGCTCTCCGCCTGCGAATCAGGGCTGACCGGGGTACGCCCCGGGGACGAGATCATGGGTTTCGCGGCCGTGCTGCTGGCCCTGGGCACCCGGTGTCTGATCGCCACCGTGCTGCCGGTACCGGCGGAACCCACCACCGCCCTCATGCTGGATCTGCACCGCCGGATGCACGCCGGGGTCGGCCCGGCGCAGGCCTTGGCCGAGGCCCAGCAGGCCTTCGTCACCGGTGGCGACCCCACCGCCCCGGCCACCGCCGCCGCCTTCGTCTGCCTGGGCGCCGGCTGACTCAGGCCCTCAGGGCGCCCACCCCACGCGCCCTCCAAGCGGTGGCAGCTCAGCTGTCGCCCGCACCCCCGGAGGACCAGCTGGGCTGCCACCGCTGGATCTCCGCGGCAGTTCGGGTGCCGTCGGCGATGACGATCTGGTAGCGGTTGTGGCGGGCCTGGCCGGCCGGGATGGTGGCGGTCTGCGCGAAGGCGAAGGCCACACAGACCCCGGGATACATGCCCGCGCGGACGAACCACCGGTCCCCCGCGCCCAGGCCACTGAAGACCAGGGTGTACTCCCCGCCCTGCGGTGCCCGGCCGGTCATCGCCACCCAGGGCTCGGCGCACCCGTTGACGGCCTCCTCGCCGGTGAGGGAGGCGGTGAACACCTGGGGTGTCTCGGCGGCCACCCCCCGCCAGAAGAATCCTCCGTAGCCGGCACCACCGGGACGACCGTTGGTGGCCGGGCTGCCCAGCACGACCTCCCGGTCGGCGGGGGCGGTGAGGGTGCTGTCGATCTCCAACCGCCACCGGTCGGCCCCGTCGGCTGCGGCGGTCAGGGTACGCCGCTCGGTCAGCAGGACCTCCCCGGCCGGTTCGCACCAGTGCAGCCGGTGGTCCAGCCGGTCGGTCGAGCGGTGTTCCCAACCGGTGTGCACGATCCGGCCGTGGTCGGCACGCCAGGTGTAGCCCTGGTCCCGGACATAGGTGCGCCCGCCCCACAGGTTGGTGCCGTTGACGTCCTGCACCGCCAGGGAGGCCCCGAGGTGCCAGACATGGTCGGCGGGCAGGGCGTCCGTGACCGGGGTGCCGGCCAGGGTACGCACCGGATGCAGGTAGGGCCGGGGGCCGTGCTTGGCCGCCAGGTCGGGGGCCAGTACGTACCGGGCCACCGGGATGCCCTCGACCAGCAGTTCCTGATCGGCTACCTCGGCGCTCACGACAGCTCCGTGCGGGTGACCGGTCGACGGCGGGCCACCGCGTGCACCGCGGCCAGCGCGTACCCGGCAAGGATCGGCACCGCCACCGGGGTGACCAGCACCCCCAGCAGCAGGGCTACCAGGCTGGTGCCGGCCAGCCCGGCGCAGGTGGCCGGGTGGTCCAGGCAGCCCCGGGCGGCCCGGGTGACCGCCGGGGCCCACCCGGTGCCCCCGGTGCGGCCCACCTCGACCACGATCGCGGCGGCGTACCCGAGCAGGATCGTCGCCACTGCGGTGGTGAGGACCATCCCCACCGTTCCCCCCGGCACCCGGCCGGTGGCCAGCACCACCAGGTTGGTGACGAGCAGTCCCAGGCTGCCGAGACCCAGCAGGGTGGCCGGCAGGCCGGGCAGCAGTCCCCTACCGAACCGGGACAGGGTCTGCCGGGCGGTCGGCCAACTGCCGGTGGCCAGCCAGTCGTGCACGGCCGCGCTGGCCGTGCCGATCGCGGCCCCGGCGGTCAGCACCGGAGCCGAGGCGAGCACGGTCAGGATGCCCACCAGGGCCAGGTCGGCCCCGTCGCGTACGGTGTCCCGCCAGTCGCGGTCCGGCGGCTGGTCAACCCTTGATTCCACTGGTGTTGATCCCCTCGACGAGCATCCGTTGGAAGGCTACGAAGAACACGAAGACCGGCAGCAGGGAGAGCACCGCCATGGCGAACATCGGGCCGATCGCGCTCTGGCTGGTCGAGTCGATGAACAGGGTCAACGCCACCGGCACGGTGTAGTCGCTCAGCTCGGACAGGAAGACCAGTTGCCGGAAGAACTCGTTCCAGGTCCAGATGAACGAGAAGATCGCCGTGGTGACCAGGGCGGGTCGGCTCAGCGGCAGGATGACGTGCCGGAAGATGCCGAAGGCCCCGGCACCGTCGATCCGGGCGGCCTCGTCCAACTCGCGCGGGATGCCCCGCATGAACTGCACCATCAGGAAGACGAAGAAGGCCTCCGTGGCCAGGAACTGCGGGATCAGCAGCGGCAGGTACGGCCAGTCCCCGCCGACCAGGCCGAGGGTGCGGAACAGGATGTACTGCGGCACGATCAGCACGTGCGCCGGCAACAGCAGGGTGCCGATCATGACGGCGAACCACAGCCGCCGCAGCCGGAACCTCAACCGGGCGAAGGCGTACGCGGCCAGCAGGCAGCTCACCGCGTTGCCGACCACGGTCAGCAGGCTGACCATCGCGCTGTTGAGGAAGAACCGGCCGAAGCTGACGTCGAAGTTGCTCCACCCGTCGGTGTAGTTGCCCGGGGTGAAGCGCTCCGGCAGCAGACCGATGTTGCTGACGATCTCCTGCTGCGACTTCACCGAGGTGCCGATCATCCAGATCAGCGGGTAGAGCACGACCGCCACGATGGCCAGCAGGATGATCAGCCGCAGCCAGGACCGGCTGCGTGAGCGCTGCGGGCGGGCCGCCACGGGCGGGGCCACGGTGCTCGCCACCATCAGCGGTCCTCCCCGTCGGAGTAGTGCACCCAGAACCGGCCGGTGCTGAAGAAGACGACCGTGATGAGCGCGATGGCGATCAGGAAGACCCAGGCCATCGCGGAGGCGTAGCCCATCTCCAGATCGGTGAACCCGGCGATGTACAGGTTGAGGGTGTACATCAGGGTCGAGTCGATCGGCCCGCCGGTGCCGTTGCTGAGCACGAAGGCGGCCGTGAAGCCCTGGAAACCGTTGATGGTCTCCAGCACCAGGTTGAAGAAGATCACCGGGGAGAGCATCGGCAGGGTGACGCTGACGAACTGCCGGAACTTGCCGGCCCCGTCCACCGCGGCGGCCTCGTACAGCTCGGTCGGCACCTGCTTCAGCCCGGCCAGGAAGATCACCATCGGGGCGCCGAACTGCCAGATGGCCAGCACCATCAGGGTCTCCAGGGCCCAGTCCGGGTCGTTGACCCAGGGCTTGCCCTCGATGCCGAACAGGGCGAGGAAGGAGTTGAAGGCTCCCTCGCGGTTGAACATGTTCACCCAGACGATGGCCAGTGCGACGCTGCCGCCGAGCAGCGACGGCAGGTAGAACAGACCACGGAACAGCCCGACCCCGCGCCAGGCCCGGTTGAGCAGCAGGGCCACCCCGAGCGCCGCGGCGAGTTTCAGCGGTACGGCGATCAGGGCGAAGCGCAGGGTGACCCGGACGGAGTGCCACCACGAGGGGTCGGCGGTGAACATCCGTTCGTAGTTGGCCAGCCCGACCCATTCCACCTCGGACCAGGGGGTGAGGATGTCGTAGTTGGTGAAGCTGAGGTACAGCGACAACAGCATGGGTAGCGCCGTGATGCCCATCAGACCGATGAGCCAGGGCGACAGGAAGATGTAGCCGGCCAGACCTTCCCCGTGCCGGATCCGTCCGGTCCCGCGCCGGGTGGCGGGGGGTCGGACGGATCCGGTGCCGCGGCGGGTCGGGTCGGGCGCCGTGGTCAGGGCCACGAACTGCTCCTCTCCGGGTATCGCGGCGCTCAGGAGGCGATCGCTGCCTTGCCGGCGGCGACGAACTGGGCGGCGGCCTCGGCGGGGGTGGCCCGGCCGTACTGGGCGTTCTCGGCGGCCTTGGTCAGCTCGGCGCGTACCTTGCTGTGGCCCTTGATCGGCACCTGGGGGGCCGCGCCGAAGGTCTCGGCCAGCTTGGTCTCCACCTCGATGGACTGCTTCATCGCCGGGTCGGTGGTGTCGTCGCTGACCACCCGACGCAGGTCCAGGTTGGAGGGCAGACCCCGGTCGGTGCCGAGCAGCTTGACCGCCTCCGGGTCGTTGACCAGGAAGTTGATCACGTCGACCGCGATGTCGGCGTTCTTGCTGCCCCGGAAGACCGACCAGTACATCGAGGCGCGGGCCCACTGGGCGCTCGGGTCACCGGGGTAGGCGATGACCCCCAGCTCGTCGGCGGTGTTCTTCTTCAGCTCCGGCATCTGGTTGACCCAGACCCAGGAGGTGGCCGACTTGCCGGTGACCACTAGCTGCTTGGTGATGTCGGTGGCGTTGCCCTCGTGGATGACGTCCGGGGTCGGGGTGGCGCCGGAGTCCCGGGCCCCCTTCCACAGCTCGAACCACTTGGTCACATCCTCGGCGGTGAAGCCCAGGTCGCTGCCGGAGTAGAGGTCCTTGCCCTGCTGGCGCAGCCACACCCAGAAGGCCTTGTAGTCGGCGCTGGGGTCCTGGGTGCCGGGCACCCCGGTCTTCTTGCTGACCTGCTCGGCCCAGGCGATGTGCTCCTCCCAGCTCATCCCGGTGGTCGGCTCGGGCAGCCCGTTCTTGGTCAGCAGGGTCTTGTTGTAGACCAGGCCCTGGGTGTTCTCCCCGGCGGCCAGACCGGCGAGCTTGCCGTCGACCTCGCCGTACTGGAGCAGGCTGGGCGGGAACTTGGTGGTGTCCAGGTCACCGGAGTCCTGGTACTTCTTCAGGTCCAGGGTGGCGTTACGGGCCGCGTACTCGGTCAGGTAGTTGTCGTCGATCTGGAAGATGTCCGGCGGGTTGCCGCCGGCGGTGAGGGTGGCCAGCTTGTCGAAGTAGCCCTGGTTGGCCTGCCAGGTGGTCTCGAAGACCACGTTCGGGTTCTTCTTGGTGTAGAGGTCGAGCGCCTGCACGGTCAGCGCGTTGCGGGCGTCACCGCCCCACCAGAAGATGGAGATCTTGGTCTTGCCGTCGGCGGCGTCGTCGCCACCGCAGGCCGCCGCGGCCCCGACCAGGGGCAGGGCCACGACTGCGGCGAGCAGGCCGCGCAGCAACCGGCGGCGCAGCAGGGGGGTACGGTAAGTGCGCCCGTCGGGCGCGCTGGTGGGGTGCGTTGCGGGGTGCATGTGCGCTCACTCCTTGGCGTTAGGAGGCGACGACGTCACCGGCGGCCACCTTCGGGCCGCCCGGGTCCGCACGGCGATGCGGGCCCGGGCCTGCGGCAGTGGCACCGGGACGTTCCCGACCGGCGTAGGGGCCCGGTCCGGTGGAGTCGCGGATGACCAACTCGGTCTGGAGCATTACCTGTGCGGTGGTACGACGGACGCCGACTGTGGCTCCGACACCGCCGGCCCGCCCGGTGCGCGGCAGGTCGGTGTCGTGTTGCAGCAACATGTCGACGGCCGTCCGGCCGGCGGCCGCGGTCGGGGTGGCCACCGTCGTCAGTTTGGGGCGGGTCAGCCGGCTCAGTGAGATGTCGTCTACCCCGACGACACTCACCTCCTGCGGCACCGCCACTCCCAGTGCGTCGAGCCCTTCCAGCAGGCCGATCGCCATCAGGTCGTTGTAGGCGAGCACGGCGCTGACCCCGGCCCGGCGGACCTGCTCCGCCTGGGCCAGTCCACCGTGCTCGGTGGGTGGATTGGGGCCGAGCACGGTCAGCTCCGCGCCGGCCGCCCGGGCCGCCGCACCGGCGGCCCGCCGGATCTCCCGGCTGGTCCAGGAGCCCCGCGGCCCACCGAGCAGGGCGATCTCCCGGTGGCCCAGAGCGGCCAGGTGTTCGATGGCCGACCGGGCCCCCTGGCCGACATCCATCAGCACGCAGGGCAGCCCGGACAGTTGGCGGTTGACCACCACCAGCGGGACCTCCCGGCTGAGCTGCTCGATCAGGCTGTTGCTCATCCGAGGGCTGCACAGCAGCACCCCGTCGACCTGCTTGGCCAGGGCGTGGACCAGCTCCTCCTCGGCGGCGGCGTCCTCATTGGTGTCGGCCACGAAGACGTGGTAGTCGCGGTGCCGGGCCTGGCTCTCCGCCGCCTTGATCAGGGGCGGGAAGAAGGGGTTGGCGATGTCGGCGATGATCAGCCCGATGTTGTGGGTGCGGCCGGTGATCAGGGCCCGGGCGGCCCGGTTGGGGCGGTAGCCCAGGTCCTCGGCGCAGGCCAGCACCCGTACCCGGGTCTCCGGGTTGACCAGGTGGGGCGCCGAGAAGGTGCGGGAGACGGTGGAGATGTGCACCCCGGAGGCCCGTGCGACGTCCCGGATCGTGACTGGCACTGCGGCCCCCTTCGTAGCTGTGTCGGCGGTCACGGGTGCCGCCAATTAATGCAAACGGTTGCTCCAGTGTCAACGGCCGATGATTACAGCTAGGTTTCGACACCGGTCGCTAAAGCTGAGGAATTGGTGCAAATGCCATCGGTTGCCGGTGCACCGTTGACGTCGAGGCATCGAGCATGATTACTTCACTGCAAAGGTTTGCAGAGAAATCGAGGAGGATCGGTTCGTGTCTCCGCAACCCGGCAGCCGGGCCCGCTACGCCGTGGTCGGCACCGGCGCCCGCGCCGAGATGTTCGTCCGCGCCCTGGTCCACGACCACGCCGACACCGCCGAACTGGTCGCCTTCGCCGACGTCAACCAGGCCCGGATGGACGCCCACAACCGGTGGCTGGCCGAACTCGGCCACCCCCGGGTGCCCACGTACCACGCCGGGGACTTCACCGCGATGCTGGCCAAGGAGCGGGTCGGGGTAGTCCTGGTCACCTCGGTCGACGTCACCCACGACGAGTACGTGGTGGCCGCCCTGGAGGCCGGCTGCGACGTCGTCACCGAGAAGCCGATGACCACGGACGCGGCGCGCTGCCAACGCATCCTCGACGCGGTCCGCCGCACCGGCCGCCGGGTCACCGTCGCCTTCAACTACCGCTACAACCCCTTGCACGAGCAGGTGCGCCGGCTGCTGGCCGAGGGCGCGGTCGGCGAGATCGGCTCGGTGCACTTCGAGTGGCTGCTGGACGTACGCCACGGCGCGGACTACTTCCGCCGCTGGCACCGCGACAAGGCCAGCTCCGGCGGGCTGATGGTGCACAAGGCCAGCCACCACTTCGACCTGGTCAACTGGTGGCTTTCCGCCACCCCCGTGCAGGTGTACGCGGCCGGACGGCTGTTCTTCTACGGGGAGAACGGCCGCCGGCACGGCTACGCCCGCGACTACGACCGGGCCCACGCCAGCCCCGCCGCCGAGGACGACCCCTTCGCCCTGCGCCTGGCCGAGCATCCCCGACTGCGGGAGCTGTACCTCGACGCCGAGGCGGAGGACGGGTATCACCGGGACCGTAACGTCTTCGCCCCCGGGGTCAGCATCGAGGACGACATGGCCGTGCTGGCCACCTACTCCACCGGGGCCACCATGACCTACCACCTCACCGCGTACGCCCCCTGGGAGGGCTACCGGGTGATGGTCAACGGCAGCCGGGGCCGCCTGGAACTGGAGGTCACCGAGAGCGAATACGTCAGCCCGGCTGCGGCCGGGGCCCTCAAGGGGGCCGCCCTGCACGGGGACCAGGCCGCCGCCGAGGGGGGCTCGGCCACCCTGACCCTGCGCCCCTTCTGGTCCCCACCACGACGCATCGAGGTCGACGGGTACACCCGCCACGGGCACGGTGGCGCGGACGCCCGGATGACCCAGGTGCTCTTCGGCGGCGCAACCGACCCGCTGCACCGCGCGGCCACCGCCCGGGACGGCGCACTGGCCCTGCTCACCGGGCTCGCCGCCAACCGGTCCTTCGAGACCGGGGCCCCGGTCCGCGTCGCCGACCTGCTGTCCCTCGACTGACCTCTACCCCAGGAGTCGCACCCCGTGCCCACCTCGACCCGACCAGACCTGCTCCTCCCCGCCGACCCGGGCCAACGCGCACTGGCCCGGGAGTTGTACGCGCTGGTGGCAAGGTTGCCCATCATCTCCCCGCACGGGCATGTCGACCCGGCCCTGCTGGCCGAGGACCGGCCCTTCGGTGACCCGGCGCAGCTGCTCATCGTGCCCGACCACTACCTGACCCGGATGCTGCTCAGCCAGGGGGTTCCCCCCGCCGAGCTGGGGGTGCCCAGCCGCGACGGCACTCCGGTGGAGACCGACGGGCGACGGATCTGGCGCCGTTTCGCCGAACACTGGCACCTGTTCCGGGGCACCCCGTCACGGCTGTGGCTGGAGCAGACCTTCACCGAGGTCTTCGACGTCGACACCCGACTGTCCCCGGCCACCGCCGACGAGGTGTACGACGCCCTGGCCGCCAAGCTGTCCGAGCCGGACTTCCGACCCCGGGCCCTGTTCGAACGGTTCAACATCGAGGTGCTGGCCACCACCGAGTCCCCCCTGGACGACCTGGGTAGGCACGCCAAGCTGGCCGCGGACGGCTGGGGTGGGCCGGGCGGGCGGGTGGTCACCACCTTCCGCCCGGACAACGTGGTCGACCTGGACTTCGAGGACTGGGCGGCCAACATCGACCGGCTGGGCGAGCTGACCGGGGAGGACACCGGCACGTACCCCGGCTATCTGGCCGCCCTGCGGGCCCGCCGGGCGGCGTTCATCGCCGCCGGCGCCACCTCCTCGGACCACGGTCACCTGACCGCCCGGACCCTGGACCTCGGCGCGGGCGCCGCCAGGGTGTTCGACCGGGCCCGCCGGGGCCGGGCCGAGCCGGGCGACGCCGAGGTCTTCGCCGCGCACATGCTGCTGGAGTTCGCCCGGATGTCCCTGGAGGACGGGCTGGTGATGCAGTTGCATCCCGGTGCGGTGCGCAACCACAACCGGTGGCTGTACGCCCGGCACGGCCGGGACGTCGGCGGCGACATCCCGCAGGCCACCGAGTACGTGCACGCCCTGGCCCCGCTGCTGGAGGCGCACGGCAACGACCCCCGGCTGCGGGTGGTGCTCTACACCCTCGACGAGGACACCTTCACCCGGGAACTGGCTCCCCTGGCGGGCGGGTACGCCGCCCTGCTGCTCGGCGCACCCTGGTGGTTCCTGGACTCCCCCGAGGTGCTGCGCCGGTTCCGGGAGACCGTCACCGAGACGGCCGGCTTCTACAACACCGCCGGGTTCGTCGACGACACCCGCGCCTTCTGTTCCATCCCGGTACGCCACGACGTGGCCCGGCGCATCGACGCCGGCTACCTGGCCCGGCTGGTGGCCGAGCACCGGCTGCCGATGGACGAGGCCGCCGAGACCATGGTCGACCTGGCGTACCGCCTGCCGAAGCAGGTCTTCAAGTTCGGGGAGAGGCAACAATGACCACCATCACCGAGGTCACCGTGCACGACGTACGGTTTCCTACCGCCGCCAGCGGCGACGGCTCCGACGCCATCAACCGGGGTGACTATTCGGCCACCTATGTCGAGCTGAGCACCGACGACGGGCCGACCGGGGCCGGGTTCACCTTCACCAACGGTCGCGGCAACGAGATCACCTGCGCGGCGGTACGGGCCCTGGCCCACCACGTGACCGGCCGTACGGTCGCCGAGATCACCGCCGAGCCGGTGGCCTTCTGGCGCTCCCTGGTCGCCGATGTACAGCTGCGCTGGCTGGGCCCGGAGAAGGGGGTCATCCACATGGCCACCGGGGCCCTGGTCAACGCGGTGTGGGACCTGCGGGCCAAGCTAGCCGGCAAACCCATGTGGCGCTACCTGGCCGAGCTGCCCACCGAGGAGCTGGTGGCCAATGTGGACTTCGGCCACATCACGGACGCGCTGACCCCGGAAGAGGCCACCGCCATCCTGGACAAGGGCCGCGACGGGCTCGCCGACCGGCTGGCCGTGCTGGAGCGCGACGGCTTTCCCTCGTACACCACCTCGGTGGGCTGGCTGGGTTACCCGGACGACAAGGTGCGAGCCCTGACCCGACAGGCGTACGCGGCCGGGTGGCGGGCGATGAAGATGAAGGTCGGTGGCCCGCCCGCCGACGACCTGCGGCGGGCCCGGATCATCCGGTCGGAGATCGGCCCGGAGGCGCTGCTGATGATGGACGCCAACCAGGTGTGGGACGTCGACGAGGCGATCACCAACATGACCGCCCTGGCCGAGGTGGATCCCTACTGGATCGAGGAGCCGACCCACGCCGACGACATCCTCGGGCACGCCCGCATCGCCCGGGCGGTGACCGAGCTGACCGGCGGGCGGTGCCGGGTGGCCACCGGCGAGGTGGCCGCCAACAAGGTCATCTTCAAGCAGTTGTTGCAGGCCGAGGCGATCGGGGTGATGCAGATCGACGCCTGCCGGGTGGCCGGGGTCAACGAGGTGCTGGCCGAGATCCTGATGGCCGCCAAGTTCGGGGTGCCGATCTGCCCGCACGCGGGCGGGGTCGGCCTCTGCGAGTACGTCCAGCACCTGGCGATCTTCGACTACCTGCGGGTGGGCACCAGCCTGGAGGGGCGGATGGTGGAGTACGTCGACCACCTGCACGAACACTTCCTGGACCCGGTACGCACCCGCGACGGACGGTACCTGCTGCCGACCGAGCCGGGCTACAGCGCCACCATGCGCCCGGAGTCCATCGCCACCTTCGGTTTCCCGGACGGCCCGGCATGGCGGTGACCGTGGGGGCCTCCCGACTCGACCTGGGGGCGCTGCGTCGGCTGCCGGCCGGGTCCCGTCCGCTGGTGCAGCCCGGCAGCGTGCCGGCCGGGGTGCTGCACCTGGGGCTCGGCGCCTTCCACCGGGCCCACCAGGCGGTCTACACCGAGCAGGCGATCGCCCTGGCCGGCGGGGACTGGGGCATCCTCGGGGTGGCGCCGCGCAACGCCGACCTGGTGCGGGTGCTGACCGCGCAGGACAACCTGTTCAGTGTCAGCACCCTGTCGGCCGCCGACCAGCACACCCGGGTGGTCGGGGCGCTGACCGGGGTACGGCTGGCCGCCGCCGACCCGCAGGCGGTGGTGGCGCTGCTGGCCGACCCGGCGATCCGGGTGGTCACCCTGACGGTCACCGAGAAGGCGTACCAACTCGATCCGGCCGCAGGAACCCTGCGCCCGGACCCGGCCCTGGTGGCCGACCTGACCACGGACCGGCCCCCGGTGACCGTGCCCGGTCTGCTGGTGCGCGGGCTGCTGGCCCGGGCCGCCGCCGACGCCGGGCCGATCGCCCTGGTCAGCTGCGACAACCTGCCCGCCAACGGCCGCCGGCTCCGTGGCCTGGTCCAGCACGCCCTGGCGTACGCGAAGGCACCCCGACCGGCCCTGGACTGGGTCGGGGCCCAGGTAGGGTTCCCGGGCACCATGGTGGACCGGATCGTCCCGGCCAGCACGGCGCAGACCCTGGCGGCGGCCCGGCGGGCCCTGGGGGTGGAGGATCTGGCGGCGGTGGCGGCCGAGCCGTACACCCAGTGGGTCATCGAGGACGACTTCCCCGGCGGACGTCCGGCCTGGGACCGGGCCGGGGCGGTGCTCTGCGCCGACGCCGGGCCCTGGGAGCGGCTCAAGCTGCGCACCCTCAACGGGGTGCACTCGGCGGCGGCCTACCTGGGGGCCCTGGCCGGCTGCGAGACCATCGCGGAGGCCCTGGCGCTGCCGCACCTGGACACCGTGCTGCGTCGGCTCATCGCCGAGGAGATCGCGGTCAGCTTCACCCCGCCGGAGGGGGTCGAGGTGGTCGACTACGGCGAGCAGGTGCTGGCCCGGTTCGGCAACCCGGCGATCCGGCACCGCACCCTCCAGGTGGCGATGGACGGTTCGCAGAAGCTGCCCCAGCGGATCCTGCACACCATCGCCGACCTGCGGGCCGCCGGCCGCTCGGCGCGCTGGGCGACCCTGGTGATCGCCGCCTGGATCCGGTTCGCCCAGGGTGCCACCGACGAGGGTTCGCCGCTGCCCCTGGACGACCCGCTGGCAGACCGGATCCGTACCGCCCTGGCCGAGGCGGCGCAGACCCCCGCCGGGGCGGTCGAGGCCGTGCTGGCCCTGGACGAGGTCGTCCCGCCGGAGGTGGCCGCCGACCCCCAGGTACGCGCCGACATCACCGCCTGGCTGACCGACCTGACCCGTTACGGCGTCCGCCCCACCCTCACCGCCGCCGCATGAGTGCAAGGAAGGGCACCTTCTTAACGCCTGCGGTAGAGGAAGGGTCCCCGCTTAACACTCCACGGATCGCGCTGATCGGGGCGAACGGGCACGGTCGCTGGCACCGGCGGGTGATCGGCCCCCTGCACGAGGCCGGGCGGCTGCGGCTGGCCGCCCTGGTCGACCCCAGGCCGATCGAGGAGGAACCGGCCGCACCGGTGCCGGCGGGTACCCGGATCTTCACCGACCATCGGAAGATGCTGGCCGAGGTGGCCCCCGAGGTGGTGGTGATCTGCACCCCGCCGCACACCCACCTGCCGATCGCCCGGGACGCGGTGACCGCCGGTGCCGACCTGCTGCTGGAGAAGCCGCCGGTGCTCTGCAGCACCGAGCATGAGGAGTTGGCGGCGCTCCTGGCGGCCACCGGCCGGGTGGCCCAGGTCGGGTTCCAGGCCCTCGGCTCGGCGGCGCTGACCGCACTGACCGAGGCGGTGACGACCGGCCGACTGGGTACGGTCACCGGCATCGCCACGGTCGCGGCCTGGCAACGGCCGGACGCCTACTATGCCCGGGCCCCCTGGGCCGGACGGCGACTGCTGGACGGTCGGCCGGTGCTAGACGGGGCCCTGGCCAACCCGCTGGCGCACGCGGTCATGCAGTGCCTGGCGGTCGCCGAGGCGGTCACCGGGCAGCCGGTGCAGCCGGCCACCATCGAGGTGGAGCGGTACCGGGTACGGCCGATCGAGGTCGACGACACCGCCGTGCTGCGCCTGCGGCCGGCGGAGGGGCCACCGATCGTGGCCGCGGTGACCCTCGCCGGGGAGGACTTCGTGGCCGGCGAGGTGATCGTCACCGGCACCGGCGGCCGGGCGATCCTGGAGTACCCGACCGACCGCCTGTGGTTGCCCGGGCAGGCGGGCCCGGACCTGGTGCCCGGCCGGCGGGGTCTGCTGGAGAACCTGCTGGCCCATCGGGCCGACCCCCGGGTTCCGCTGATCGCCCCCCTGGCCCGGACCGCCGCCTTCACCGAGCTGCTGACCGCGCTTCAGGCCGCACCCGAGCCGACCCTGCTGGGCGGGGACCTGGTGGAACCGGTCGGCGAGGGGCCGCAGCGGGTGCTGCGTATCCGCGAGGTCAACGCGGTGCTGCGCCGGGCCGCCGAGGATGGCGAACTACCGTCGGAGTCGGGTGTGGCATGGGCCGTGCCGCCGTGGCAGGCCGTGGCGGCACCGAAAACGACATCCCAGGAATAGGAGGTACGGCAACCGGACTGCAAATCGTCGTTCCGGAGTGGATCGACGCAATGCGTTCACCTGCGGCTTCCCGATCAGGATAGGTCGGGTCAATGTCGGCCGATCGCATTTAGTGCAACAAACCTGCATATCCAGCATATTGACCGATATCAAACACAATCCGTAACCTTCGTTACCAGCAAGAAACACGACGAAGGAACGGACAAACAATGCGCAGAGTCGCCGCGTACGCGGCATTGATCACACTCACCCTGACCGCCGCCCCCGCTCCCGCCGCCGCTCACGCCCCGGCCGGGACCGACCTGGCCGCCCGGCCCTCGCCGACCTCCGCTCCCCCGGCCCTGTCCCCCCTGGCCCGCCAGCTCGGCCGACAGACCCTGCCGGCCGGGGACGGCTGGGCCTCCGCCGGGCCGGGCACCACCGGCGGTTCGACCGCGAGCGCGGACCAGGTGCACGTCGTCACCACCCGGGCCGAGCTGATCGCCGCGCTCGGCGGCGACAACGCCACCAACGCCGGCAACGCCACCCCCAAGATCGTGTACGTCAAGGGCACCATCGACGGATTCGAGGGCCCCGACGGCAGCCTGCTGAACTGCACGGACCTGGCCGACCCCGGCTACTCCCTGGAGGCGTACCTGGCCGCGTACGACCCGGGGGTCTGGGGTCGGGTGGCGCCGAGCGGGCCGATCGAGTCCGCCCGGGTGCGGTCGGTGACCAACCAGACCCGGCACACCCAGATCAACGTCGGCGCCAACACCACCATCATCGGGCTGCGCGGGGCGCGGCTGACCGGCCTCACCCTGATGATCGACCGGGTCTCCAACGTCATCGTCCGCAACATCACCTTCGACGACGCCCGGGACTGCTTCCCCGCCTGGTCCCCCACCGACGGGGAGACCGGCAACTGGAACTCCCAGTACGACCTGGTCTCGGTGCGCCGCAGCGAGAACGTCTGGATCGAGCACAACACCTTCACCGACGGGGACAACCCGGACAGTGCCCAACCGGTCCACTTCGGCCGCCCCTACCAGGTGCACGACGGCGCGCTGGACATCACCCACACCGCCAGCCTGGTCACGGTCGCCTGGAACCGGTTCGACGGGCGGGACAAGGTGATGTTGATCGGCTCCTCCAACACGGTCGGCCCGGACCTCGGTCGGCTCAACGTCACCCTGCACCACAACCTGTTCGACGGGTCCCTGCAACGGCTGCCCCGGGTGCGCTTCGGCCAGGTCGACCTCTACAACAACGCCTACCGGATCGCCGGTGCCGGCTTCGAGTACGCCATCGGTGTCGGGGTGCAGTCCGCGGTGTACGCGCAGAACAACCACTTCACCCTCGGTGCCGGTATCTCCGCCGCCGACCTGCTCTACGACTGGAGCGGCACCGCCATCACCACCCGGGGCAACTGGGTCACCCCGGCGAGTGGGCTGCCGCGGCCGGTCGACCTGGTGGCCGCGTACAACGCCGTACACGACCCCGACCTGTCCCCGGACGCCGGTTGGACCCCGACCCTGCGGCACGGTCCGGTGCTGCCGGCCCCCCTGGTGCCGCTGGTCGTCGGACCGCTCGCCGGCGCCGACCGGCTGCCGCTGTAGCGGCACCCCGCTGTTAAAAGGGGGCCCCGCCTATGCCGGAGGCGTTAACAAGGGGCCCTTCCTTTCACCACCACCAACAACAGCAAGGAAGGTGAGACGAGGATGAGACGCACCCTCGCGCCACGAGTCCTGGCGGCCCTCGCCGCCACAGCCACCGGAGCAGTCGTCTGCGTGGCATTGACGACGCCGCAGGCGTCGGCGGCCGTCGGCAGCGCCACCGGCTTCGCCAGCAGCAACGGCGGCACCACCGGTGGGGCCGGCGGGCAGACCGTCCGCGCCACCACCGGCACCCAGATCCACGCGGCCCTGTGCAACCGGGCCAGCAGCAGCACCCCGATCATCATCCAGGTCGAGGGGACCATCAACCACGGGAACACCACGAAGGTCTCCGGGTCGAGCTGCAGCACCGCCGCCGACGTGATCGAACTCAAGCAGATCAGCAACGTCACCATCCTGGGGGTCGGCAACGGAGCCACCTTCGACCAGATCGGCATCCACATCCGCGAGGCCCGCAACATCATCATCCAGAACGTGACCGTCCGGAACGTCAAGAAGTCCGGCTCGCCGACCTCCAACGGCGGTGACGCCATCGGCATGGAGGCCAACGTCCGCAACGTCTGGGTCGACCACGTCACCCTGGAGGCCTCGGGCGGTGAGTCGCAGGGCTTCGACGGGCTGTTCGACATGAAGAACAACACCCAGTACGTGACCCTGTCCTACAGCATCCTGCGCAACTCCGGCCGGGGTGGTCTGATCGGGTCCAGCGAGAGCGACCTGTCGAACGGGTACGTCACCTTCCACCACAACCTGTACGAGAACATCGACTCCCGCACTCCCCTGCTGCGCGGCGGCGTCGCGCACATCTTCAACAGCCACTTCTCCCGGATCAACGAGTCCGGCATCAACTCCCGGGCCGGGGCCCGGGCCAAGGTGGAGAACAACTACTTCCAGAACGCCAAGGACGTGCTGGGCACCTTCTACACCGACCAGGCCGGCTACTGGCAGGTCAGCGGCAACATCTTCGACAACGTGACCTGGTCTTCCCGCGGCGGGGACACCAACCCGGCCGGCCCCAACCCGACCTCCAACACCAGCGTCAGCGTTCCCTACTCGTACCGCCTGGACCCGGCCAACTGCGTGCCGGACATCGTCCGGCAGACCGCCGGCGCCAACAAGGGCATCCGTACCTCGAACGGCAGTTGCACCCCGACCACCCCGACGAGCGGCCCGACCACCCCCGCTCCGGGCCCGACCACCCCGACCCCCGGTCCGACCAGCCCGACCCCGGGCCCGAGCCAGCCCAGCGGCACCAACCTGAGCATCGGGGCCGGCTCCGACGGGTCCAGCAAGGCCAGCGGCACCAGCTACGGCGACGTACGCGACGGCAACATGAGCACCGCCTGGTCGCCGTCCGGGTCCACCGGTCAGATCTCCATCAAGTGGGACACCGCCACCCGGGTCTCCCGGGTCAACATCCGGGAGGCCTCCGGGGCGGTCGGCAACGTCCGGTCGTGGCGGCTGCTCAACCATGACACCGGCGCGGTCCTGGCCAGCGGCAGCACCGCCGGGGTGATCTCCTTCCCGGCCACCTCGCTGCGGAAGATCACCTTCGACATCACCAGTTCCTCCGGCACCCCGCGGATCGCCGAGTTCGAGACGTACGCCGGATAGTCACCTGATCTGCCGGCCCGGCCGGCACCCGAGCACCAGCCTGGTGGGGGCCGTCGACGCCGACGGCCCCCACCCTCATACCCCCCAGGGAGTCCACGCCGACGGGCTTGTTGCGGCGTGTCGGCGGCGTCCGGGCGTACGGCAGAATGTGCGGGCGATGGACGCCGGTGTCATCCTCACCGCGCTCGCCGACCTGGCTCCGGCCGGGGCCGAGCGGGTCCTCGACGTGGCCGCGGGCAACCGGCCGCTGGTCTGGTTGCCGGAGCCGCACCGCGGCCCCCACAGCGGCCACCTGGACCGCCTGGCGGCGCAGGACGCCCTGCACCGCGACGAACGCATCCTGCGCCGTGGCCTGGCCTTCCTGGTCGGCGGGGCGGACATCGAGGGGGTACGGCGGCGGATCCGGCTGCCGCTGCTGGCCCAACCGGTACGGCTGGAGCGGGGCCGAGGCGGCTACCGGGTGGTCCCCGCCGGTGACCTGGAGATGACCTCGCTGATCGAGGATCGGGATCTCGCCGCCCGGTTGGAGGCCGCACCCGGGCTGGCCGGGCCGGGTTGGCTGACCGCCCCCGGCACGGCCGCCTGGATCACCGCGGCGGCCGAGGCGGCCGGTCTGAAGGTGGAGAAGGTCGTACCCCGTCCGCCGCGCCGCCTCGACGATCAGAGCCTCACCGGGGTTGCCGCGGCGGCGATCTTCGTTACCCGGGACGTGTTCGCCGGCCGGCTTCGCGACACCCTGCTGAACTGGGCGGGCCGTCCCGGGTTGGCGGACACCGCCCTGAGCCGGCTCTACCTCGGCCCCTCCGACGAGCACGACGACAAGACCGGCCACGACGACGAGGAGGTGCTGTCCCCGCTGCCGCTGAACGGCACCCAGTCGGAGGTGGTCCGACGCACCCGTACCGAAGCGGTCGTGGTGGTCTCCGGTGCCCCCGGCAACGGCAAGAGTCACGCCCTGGTCGCCGCCGCCCTGGACGCGGTCGACCGGGGAAAGTCGGTGCTGGTGGCCACCCAGTCCGTGGCGGCTGCGGAGGCCCTGGGCACCCTGCTGCGCCGGCATCCCGGCCCACCCCCGGTGCTCTTCGGGGACGCGGAGCGACGCGAGGCGGTCGCCGCCGACCTGGCCGACGGGGCCGCCGGTGGGGTGCGCGACGATCAACTGCGCACCGACGCCGCCGCGGTGGCGGCGGCCCGGCACCGGGTCGCCACCGTCCGAGCCGGGATCACCGCTGCCCTGGAGCAGGAGCGACGCGCCGCCACCCTCCCGGGCTGGCAGCCCCTGCTGCCCGCGCTGAGTCAGGACGCGCCACGGGTCTTCGACCCGGACGCCGACCTCACCGCCATCCGGCACGCCCTGC
The DNA here is from genome assembly GCF_043198155.1 of Micromonospora sp. NPDC048871. Lineage (NCBI taxonomy): Bacteria > Bacillati > Actinomycetota > Actinomycetes > Micromonosporales > Micromonosporaceae > Micromonospora > Micromonospora sp. NPDC048871. The sequence continues at coordinate 212,962 of NZ_JBICUM010000002.1, forward strand.
GGGATACCGGCCGCCAGGGCGCGGGCTGGTGGCCGCGACTGCGACGGTCGTACGCCGAACGGCGGCTGCGACGGCTGACCGGGGCCGGTCCCGACCTGCCCCGGGATCGGCTGGAGGCGGCGGTGGAGGCGGCCGAGGCCCTCCAGGCGGCGGCTCGACTCCCCGCCCAGGGCGGCACCGAACTCTCCGCCGCCTGGCAGTCCCTGGCGGAGGCGGACACCGTACTGGCCAAGGCGGTCGGCACCGCCCTGCGGCACCACACCACCAGCGCCCAGCGGTGGACCCCGCAGGCCCGGCGGGCCGCCAACGGTCTGGGTACCGCCCTGCGGGCCGGACGCAACCGGCGCCGGGAACTGCTGGCCGGGCTGGACGCCGAGGCGCTGGTGCGGGCCCTGCCCCTGTGGGTGGGCACGGTGACCGACGTCGAGGATCTGCTGCCACCGGTGGCCGGCATGTTCGACCTGGTGGTGCTGGACGAGGCCGCCCACATCGACCAGGTACGGGCCGCCCCGGTGCTGGCCCGCGCCCGCAACGCCCTGGTCGCCGGTGACCCCCGGCAACTGCGGTTCGTCTCCTTCGTCGCCGACGTGGAGGTGACCGCCACCCTGCACCGGCACGGGCTGGACCGGCTGGCCGACCGGCTCGACGTGCGACGGTCCAGCGTCTACGACCTGGCGGCCGGTGCCGCCCGGGTCACCTGGCTGGCCGAGCACTACCGGTCCGCGCCGCACCTGATCGGGTTCTCCGGGGAACGGTTCTACGACGGCAGACTGGAACTGGTCACCCGGCACCCGCGCAACGAACAGGCCGACGCCATCGACGTGCTGACGGTCGACCGGGCGACCGTGATCGACGGCGTCAACCAGGCCGAGGTGCAGGCCGTACTCGACCTGGTCCGGGCCCTGGCCACCGATCCCCCGGCCGGCGGGATCGCGGTGATCAGCCCGTTCCGGGCCCAGGCGGACGCGGTGGAGGCGGCCCTGCTGTCGGCGTACGACCTCGACGAGATCCAGCGGCTCGGTCTGCGTACCGGGACGGTGCACGCCTTCCAGGGCAGCGAGGCGGACGTGGTGATCGCCTCACTCGGGCTGGTCGACGAGGACCCACCGGCCCGACACCGCTTCCTGGCCGACCCCAGCCTGTTCAACGTCCTGATCACCCGGGCCAGGAAACATCTGACCGTGGTCACCTCGCTGCGCTCCCCCGAAGGCATCATCGGCGACTACCTGCGCTACGCCGAACAGCCCCCGACACCCCCGGCCGGCCCGGCCACCTCCGCCTCGGACCCCTGGACCCGGGCCCTGGCCGTCGAACTCGAAAAGCTGGGACTGCCGGTACGGGTCGACTACCCCGTCGGCCGCTGGCAGATCGACCTGTGTGTCGGGGCGGACACCGAGGCGGTCGGGGTGATCTGCGGGGTCCATCCGGATTCCGTGGCCGCACACGTCGAGCGGCAACGGACCCTGGCCCGCGCCGGATGGCGCCTGTACGACGCCTTCGCCAGCCACTGGAACGCCGACCCGATCCGAGCCGCCCTCGACCTGGCCGCCCGCATCCGCGACGTTGACACATAGGAAGCCTGACCGGCCCGTCCTCTGGGCACGGCCGAAGCAGAATCGAAATCGGCCAGCAGGCACGGAGGGTCGATGCGGTGGCCTCGAAACAGGCAGACGTTCACTGCTGAGCAGCCGACCTGTCAGACCCGCTTTCTAACAGTGGTTGCTAACACGGTAGACGATGGTGTCGTTGCGGGTCGGCGAGGGCGACGACACGGTGGGAGTAGGCGTCGATGGCGGACTGCAGGTGCGGCGGTAGTGCTCGGTGCAGCGAGCCGGTGGTCGCGGGTCGGGACGAGGCCGCCGCGATCATAGAGTGACGCTCGACCCTTTGGATCGCATCGACGGGATCTTGAAGCTCTCACCCGTGGCGTAGACCACCCGGAACCCGAGGTGTTGTGCCAGCGGCGCCCAACGTGCCGAGGAAACCAACTGTTGAAGGCTGTTGACTTTGCCGGCGTTGACCAGCCGATCCAGGACCACCGTCTCGAAGGCCGCCGACTCGATCCAGTCAATCTGCTTGGTGAAGCCACACACCATCGACGCGCCCGTCTGCTTCAGGAACTCGCTCAGGTCCCTGTCGGACCCCTGCAGCACCGAGCACGCGCCGATGTAGATCTGCCTCCCCTGCCAGCAGCCTGGTGATATCCAGGTCGCGACCTCGTGCAAACTGGTCGATTGTGAGTTGGACAGCCACAGTTGGCTGGGAGACCCGTGCAGCGCAAAGAAGCCCACCTCGTACGAGGAGTACTTGCGCAAGGACCACTGTTCGACGTAGTACTTCAGCTGATCCCGGGTGACAGCGCTCTGATGGATGTAGCGCAGGCTCTCCAACTGCTCCAGCAGCTGAAGAGTCGGCCGCACCGACCAGCGCTTGGTCAGGTCGGGATGCCATTCGCCCTCGATACAAAAGACACCCTTGCGCCTCGGCATCTCAACCTCCCCGGGGTGACGAAACCGCATCGGTACGAGAGCTTTCCGCTGCCTGCCCATCGACAGAACGTCCACAATGGTTGGTACGAGGGCCGCCTCACCTTGCACATGCAGCGGGGAAGTCACAAGTTGCACAGCAAGGACGCCTACCGCCAGTTCACTCGGCTGAGCTGCTACTCAACGACGTTGACGCAAGCCACGCACGTCCCACTACTTCAGGGTGGTAGCTGCTCTCGAAGGAGTAAGGCCCGGCAGCCACCCAACAACTCAACAATCGCATCCCCGCGATGACCGGCCGCTGTCGCAATAGCCAGAACGCCGTCGCCAGGTCCGGGCAGCGCAGGAGAAGCTTCTCCTCGGCGAGGGTCTTCGTCCTGTCCTCCAGGATCTCGATGCCGCGTTCTTCCCACTCCTTTTCGCTGGCCACCCCTGCTTCGAGGGCCAGACCGACAGGCCCGGCGTGTAGCCGCAACCACACACTCTCACCGGACTCGTACAGGCCGATGATCTCCAGCACCCCGACCGTCAACCGCAGTACGGCAGGTGTGGTGTCATCGAGATACGACAGATGCCAGTGTCGTCCCGCAGTCGTAGCTGGCTCCGGCACCACCATCCGAGCAGCCCAACCGGCCAGCGCCCAGGCTATCTTTTTCGACCCCGTCAAGCCGTTCGCGCATTTGTCGTCGCTCTCGACCGGCAGTGGGTGAAGTGGTGCCGGGACCGGTTCGGCGAAGATCCAGTCGGCCAGGTCGGCCGGTGAGACGATCCCCCAGAGCCGAGAGCGCCGGGACTCTAGAGCTTCGGCCACTTCGGCCACGTCGTCTGCGGTCCACCAGGGGGTAGCGGAACTGACTTCTGTCGGGTCGGACAACTTATACCTCCGAGAGGTCCTGGTAGAGGTCGCCGAGGAAGCGGGTGTCCCACTCCGGGTCGGTGAAGTCGTGCACAAGGGTGCCGGTCTCGCCGCGTCGATGAGCGGTCCGAGCCGGCACCAGAATGAGGTCGGTTGCGCGCCCCAGGGGTCGCAGGCGATGAGTTAACTGGTTCTGGCCGCCGAGACCCCGGCAGACATTCCTGAAAGAGGACACCCGCAGCGAGTCAGGCCGGTCGACGGCAGGACCAGTCCAGTTATGCCCAGGCAAACAGATGGCGATCGAGGCATACGGCGTCAGGCAGCCTTGAAGACGGTGTCCAGATGCCACTCGAGGAAATCGGCATTGGGCCGATCAGGCGCCCGTTGCGGAAGTGCGATGGTCGTGCCGGCCTTTGCGTAGAACTGGTCACCGTTCCCGAATTCACTGCGCAGGCGAGGACTGACCATCAAGCGGTACTTCGGGTCAACACCAAGGTACCCCCGATCGAAGAGAATGTGCACGTCCGACTTGAGCAGCAAGCCGTTGTCGATCCGATGGTCCCCGCCTTGCTGCAACGGCCTAATATGGGCCGCCTGCAGCACCGGCTGGACCCTGTTGCCGGTAATGGCGCAACGTCGTCCGTAGGCACTCAGCACCACAGCCTTGAACGACTGCTGACCGAGGCGTTGCGGTACGAGCCGGGGATCACCATACACCGGCCCGGGTCGATGCCAGGGCTCACTGAGGTCCAGTGCGACGGCCACGCCCAGTATGCGGTGCAGCAGGAGATCGAAGTACCCGGCGACGGAGGAATCAGCGAGGTCGTACGTCTTGCCCTGTACCACATTGGAAGCGAAATCCGGTGGTGGGCCAACAGTCGATTCATCAGGGAAAAAGACGCTGTCGCGAACGAAGATGCAGCCGATGACCGGGTCCTCGTCGAGCCCGATCGGCTGCTTGCGGTAGCGCCCGACGCTGCGGCGCATCTCGTCCAAGCTAGCGACACCGTTGGCCTCGCCGAACAACTCCCACGCCTCCGAGATCCTCAGTTGGGTGAAGCCGCTGAAGAAGCCTCCTCCGACTATCCGATTGAGTGGGTAGTGCGCCTTGAAGAAGAAGGGTTCGCCAGGCGTGAGAGCACGAAAGTTGCCGCCAGACGGCCGCCAGAAGTTGACCTCACCCAGGCCGGGACGCGCTGCTAGGAACCGGTACCACTTTTCGTCCGTCACGCCTACAAAAGCCTTCACATCGATCATCCTGCACCGAACATGATCTACCCGCTACACCCGGAACGGTCGGATCTCGGCAGACAGCCAACTCAGGGCTCCCGCATCCAGGTGCCCGGATCGGTCACGAAGACGCCCTTGCCCTGCTGCCGCCGAATGACCCGCAGCGCTTCGAGGCGCGCGTAGGCCATCTGCACGGTTCCGTGACTGACGTTGTAGGTGGCGCGTGTGTCGGCGATCGAGGGCAGCCTGTCCCCCGGCTTCAACTTCTTGGACTTGACGTCGGCGATCACATCATCGGCGATGCGCCAGTAGTCCGGCACTTCTCGCATGGCACTCCTCGCGTGGCAATCCGATTCGATCACACCGCAACGCGCCTAACAAGCAACGTTGACTCATCTGACATGTCTAGATATGTTGGTTTCGAGCCGCTCCTCGCGTGGCAACGAGTTCGGCTCATCCCCTGGCCGGGGCGGGTGCGTGTGCCCGTCCCGGCCCAGACAGGCTGCTCTGTCGTCGTACCGCCGAACTGGGCTGCGGCGGCCGAGCGGGCGGGCCGTGCGGACGCCGGCCACGCACGGCCCGCCCTTCCAGACCCACCGCACCGACCTTTCGCGCTTCCGCTCGCCCAGGAGAGGACCGACGTGGCCCAGGTGTATCGATCCGGCCAGCTCTACGGGACCGGGCTGCCGGCCCGGTTGACCCCGCACGAGGTACGCACCCGCAGCTTCGACCCGCGTCGCCGTGGCGTCGATCCCGATCAGGTACGCCAGTTCCAGGCCCGGGTCGCCGATGACCTGGCCGACCTGCACCGGCAGATCCACACCCTTGCTGAGGAGAACGAGCGGCTCAAGCGGGCACTGCGCGACTGGCAGACCATGCACGCCCGCGAATGCCGACCAGCGAACGACGGCCACTGGTGACTGTGCGCCCCTCCCCCGGCGACCTGCTCCGGATCGACGGCCGCGCCTCGGTGCAGTTCGCCGGGGACCGGGCGCTGACCCTGCGCGTCGTCTCGGTCAGCGACCGCCATGCGTACGACGGCTGGGTCTGGCTGACCGGCTACGTGCTCAGCCGGCGCGGCAACGCCACCACCAAACGCGAAATCTACGTCCAACTCGCCGGTCTCTCCGCTCCTCGGAACCGGCGGCGCCCCGCCAGGTCAGCCGACGCGGTGGAGCTGGTGGGCCGCACGGAGGGTCGGCACGACCGTCCCGTCCAGGTAGGGCGCTGACGCGTACGTCGTCGGGCTCGTGGAGGCGCCTACCTGGTTTGACGGGTGGCGAGGATGGCGAGGGTTTCCCGGCGTACGGTCTCCGGCTCACGCACGAGCCGACGATGGGCGAAGCGGACGACCAGGATGCCGAGGGCGGCCAGTTGCGCGTCACGACGTAGGTCGATTTCGCGCTGCCGGGGGTCGCCGTGGGTGGTGGCCCCGTCGAGTTCGATGTTGACCCGTTCCGGCTCGGCGTACAGGTCCAGGTAGACGTTGCGCTGGCCGAGCCGGATCTGCGCCTGCCGCTGGAAGGTCGGCATTCCAGGGCCGGTGAAGACGCGCTCGTGTCCCCAGATCTCCAGCGGGCTGCGGCAACCGTCGGCAAGGCGGGTCAGCAGCGTACGCAGCGCTACCCGGCTAGCCACCCTTGCCGTGCCGTCGAGCACAGCTTGCAGGCGGCCGGGGGTGGTCAGCCGGTTGTTGAACGCCCTGATCATCGGCGTCCGTTGCTCCTCCAGCGCGAGCATCGGCCAGGAGTCGACCAAAGCTCGCTCGATGGTGGTCACCGGCATCCCCTGTCGTACCACCGTCGATGGTGGAGTGAGGGTGAGGTGTCGACGCCGGTGGACTCGCACCCCGGGCCAGTTTCGCAGGCCGCTGCCAGCAGGTGCGCTCACGTGCAGCAGGTCTCCGGGCCGTTGTTGGCGCAGTCCCCACACGTCGAGGGCGGTGAGGTGGCTGAGGGCACCGCGCCCCCGCATCCAGGCGGCGACCGCACGGCGGCCGAGGGCCGGGCCGATCCGGCTGAGCGGCGGAAGGCTCTCGTCATTCAACAGGTGTGCCGCCGCGAACACCTCGGGCAGCACCCGTACGAGTTCGCCGTTGGTGCACGCCCGCTGCAAGACCCACTCCGGCACGACCTGCTCGGCAACCGACCGGGTCACCAGCCCGTTCCCGCGCCTCACCAGCTCCGCCAACACCGTATCCACACCGCCGACCGTGCCACCCTGCCCCACCCACCCGCAGCCACAGCTCCCGCCCCCTGTGGACAACCACACCCCTGTGGACAACCCCCAAAACCCGTCCACATCTGGTAGGCCACCCTGATCGTGGCGGTGTGGCTGTTCAGGTGTCGGCGTGTCGCGCAGCCGCACTGCCACGATCAGGGGACGTGGAAGGGGGGTCAGGTTAGGGCGGCGCTGCGGTGGGCGTTGGTGGCCCAGGCGTCGGGGAGGGCGATCCATTCGTTGTCGCCGACGCGCACCACGGCACCGTCAAGTTTGGGCAGGACTCCAGGGTCCTCCATCGGGCAGAGCAGCGAACTGCGACGGGGTGATCGTCGTCCACCGGCCCTCCTGCATGGGCAGATCCTATGCGCTCTCCATCGAGGTGCCAGGACAGCCGAGCACGTGCCCCGGTCCCGGCCGGTCGGGTCGGCGGGTGGTGACCGGTGGCGTGGTGATCCGATATAAGAGACGGATGGATCTGCCGCCGTATCTGGCCAGCATGCCGATGCACGCCATCACGGAGATGCACGGGGAGCCGGGCCTGCGGGAGAGGTTCCGGCTGGAGTGTGCGGCCTTCGACGCCGACGCCCGGGGTCGGCTGGACGAGGCGTTGGAGTTGGCCGGCCGGCTGCACCGCGACGACCGGCGGTCCCGGGAGCCGTACGTCAACCATCTGCTGCGGGTCACGATCCGGTTGATGCACCACTACCAGGTACGCGACCCGGAGGTGATCGTCGCCGGGCTGCTGCACGACGCGGTGGAGGATCATCCGGCGGAGCTGGCCGGCCCGGCGTACGCCGGGGGTGATCCGACTCCGGCGGCGCTGGCGGTGCTCGCGGACCGGTTCGGTGCCCGGGTGGCGCGGCTGGTCGCGGCGGTCACCAATCCGCGGTGGGATCCGGAACGGGACCGCAACGAGCAGTACCGCGAGCACCTGGTGCACAGTCTCGACGGTGAGCCGTGGGCCCGGGTCATCAAGGTCTCCGACTTCACCGACAACGGTGTCGGGGTGATCCACTCGGTCGGGCCGAAGGTGGAGGCGTTGGCGCGCAAGTACCGTCCCCTGGTGCCGGTCTTCCGCGATCTGGTCACCCGCGCGGACACTCCCCTGTCCGAGCCGGTGCGCCGGCACATCCTCGACCAGCTAGACCTGGCCGAGGAGCGGTTCAGCGCCATCCTGGACCAACCCGCGCAGCACGCCTGAGCGTCAGCCACCATCGCGTCCGGGGTGCAGGTCAGCGTGGTGCCGGTGGGCGGGTGTGACGTGGGTACAGCCGGTCGACCAGCAGCGCGGCCTGGGCGACCGAGCCGCCGCTGACGCCGAGGCCACCGCGGGCCGCGTCGTAGAACTGGTCCCGTGCCTCGTTGACCCGGTGCAGCAGGTCGGGCAGCCCGTCCGCGGCGGAGCCGTCGCGGGCCAGGCGTTCGACCTCCCAGACCGCGTCGCGCCAGGCCCGGGCGGCCTTCACTGTCGGGGCGTCGCCGAGCAGCAGGACGTTCTCCCAGGCGATGGTGTGCCGGAAGTTGGCCTCGGTCAGCAGGGCGAGTTCCTGCTCCCGGTCGAGGTAGCCGCCGATCAGCCGGCTGGCGATGGTGAGCACCTCCTTGAGCACGCGGGCGAATTCGGCGTACGCGTCGAACCGCCGCTCGTCCCATCGCACGCCCTGGTGTCGGCGCCACCGGGCGCGGTCGGCGAGCGAGGTGGCCACGATCGTGCCGATGGTGCCGACCAGCACACCGAGCAGGGCGGGCAACTGCGCAACGAGGCTCCCCATGGCGCATACCCTGCCAGCCTCCGGCAACCCGGCGGCTGGTGGCGTCAGCGCAACCGTTGCAGCGCGGCGGTGATCGCCTTCGCGTCGAAGTGGGCCGGGTCGAAGGGGGTGGACTCGGCAAGGCCCAGCCAGTCGCGGCGGTCCTGGTGTTCGGGGTGCGTGGGGTCGGCGAGGATGTCCACCAACTCCGCGTAACCCCACACGCCTCCGCAGTCCTCCGGTGGGGCAGCCCGCCGGCCACCGACACAGTGCGGGTACGTCACGGCCGGATCACGATCGAGGATCTGTTCCACCAGGATGTCGTGCTCCCAACTGTCACCGAAATCGTAGGTGTAGTGGAGCTTGTCGTTCACGGCGGTAGCGACCTGCTCCAAGTTGACCCGTGACTCGGCCCGATGACCGAGTTCTGCGTCCGGACGACCGAAGCTGCCGTACGGGGTCTCGAAGACGTGCAGGTGACTGTCGTCCCAGTCGAAGGCGACCTGAATCAGCGTGTGCAGCCGGGCCAGCGTGATGTCCCCGGGCACCTCAAGGCGACGCCAGATCGGCGGACGGGCTCCTCTCAGCCCGACTTTGATCCGGTAGATGGGGGCCGGCCCGGCGGACTTCTTCCGCTTGGACGGCAGGGCGGCGGTGCGGGGTCTCGGTACGGCACCTCTTCGTCCACGCCCCGGTATGCGGTCCAGCAGCGCGGCGATCGAGGCGATGTCCAGTTCGCCGTCGTGCCGGTGACGGGGCAGGCTGGCCGGCTCAGGCAGCGTCCGCAGCCAACTGCGCAGGAGCAGGGCGAACGCCGGGTAGCCGGGGCCTTCCTCGTCGTCGAGGAGGTCGTCCACGTCGCGGTCCTGGTCGTGGTCGGCACGGATCTCCAGTGCCTCCTGTACGGCGCGACGGAAGTCGGCCGGCTGAATCTCCTCGTCCCGGATGGAGACGCCATCGGCCCGCAGGTCGGATTGGAGCGAATGGCGCGCACCATCCCACTGGTCGGGGTCGATCAGGAGTATCTCCTGCGCAGCACCACAATCGAGGGGATCGAGCACCACGAACGCGGCCAGCGACCGGCCGGCCCGCTGGAACATGCCGGCCAGCAGGAAGGTCTCCCCCATCGGGTTGAGGAACTGGCGGCACTCCTGTGCCACGATCGGGGCGTCCAACTCTGCGAGCCAGGCCGGCGCGTCGACCCCGGCCTCGGCGAGCCGGCCAGCCGCCTGTGCCGCGAAGCGGCTCGTGTCGCCGTCGCAGACCGCGGCGATGCCGGCGAGCATGGCGCGTGCCGGTGGCGTGGCTACCGCCTCCAGTGTCGGCACGAACAGCTCCGGTAACGCCTGGTCGAAGTCCTCCCCGACGAGGGCACCGACCGCCAGGAACATCGAGGCGGCCACCTCGATCTCCGTCGGATCCTGCATCGCGGCCAAGTCGATCAGCGGCATCAGGCTGTCGAGTTGCTCCGGCGTGGGCTGCCCCCCGGCACAGTGCGGGCAGTCACACTCGTCCGGCGGGTCCATAACGACGAGCGGGGCACCGCTACGGACGGATCGACTCTTCGACTTACGGCGACGACTCATGGGACTCACGAGACGCAGTCTGCCCCATGCCGACGACGCGACGACTCATGGACACGGTCCCGGTCACCTCACAGCAGGCAGATCGAGCCGTGCAACGACGCGGCGGGGACCCGGTCGGGTCCCCGCCGTCATCGCGTACTCGTCAGGAGGTGAACTTGTCCAGGGCCAGCTCGAGGGCGCCGTCGTCCGGCGAGGCGTACGCCTTCATGGTCGACCGGTTGTAGGAGATGAAGCTCGGGCAGCGGACCGCCGGAGCGTTGACCCGGCCACCGTCACCGATCTTCTCGCCGGTCTTGGCGGCGTAGAAGGTCAGGGTGTAGCGCGCGGAGATGTAGTCGACAGTGATCTTCTTGTCGTCGCTGTCCTTGTAGTCGCACTTGCGCGGCTCGCCCTCGCTGCCCTCTTCGAAGGTGAGGCAGCCGATCACGGAGACCTTCGCCCAGTCGGCGATCTTGGCGTAGTACGGCTTGTTGTAGCCCACCGACTTGCTCAGCCAGGACTGCGGGCGTTCCGGAGAGTTGGCGAAGGTGTAGACCTTGGCGCCCTTCGCGCTGGTGTACGGCGCGGCGTTGAGGATGGGGCTGCCGTCACACACCGCGGACATGTCGCTGGAGCTGCGGGCGGTGACCGCGTTGTTGTTGTCCGGCTGGTTGTCCGGCTCCGGCGGCGGCGGTGCCGCGTCGGGGGACTCGGAGTTCTCCGGAGCGGCGGAGGGGCTGCTGGAGCCGCTGGCCACCGGGGTGGGGTTGTCCTCGTCGTCGCCGGAGAGCATGAAGTAGCCGATAGTGCCGCCGCAGGCGACGAGGACGGCCATCACGACGGCGCCGATGCCGAGCCCCAACCAGAGCCCGTTCTTCGACTTCTGCTGCTGCGGTGGGACCCCGTACGGCGGGGGCGGGGGTGGTGGGGGCGGGGCACCGTACGGCGACGGGTAGCCGGACTGACCGACCGGAGATCCGGGCGGGAGTGGCTGACCGACCGGGGAGCCGGGAGGGAACGGTCCGGCCGGGGGTCCGGGCGGATTGCCCCAGCCCCCCGCGTTCGGATCCGGCTGCCCCCCGTACGGCGGATAACTGTCACTCATGTGTGGCCCTTGTCAAAGTCGAGAGGTTCTCTGGCACATGATCAGGCCCAGGGTAGTGACCGGTGCAAACCTGCGCACGGCCACGCCGCGACGATTCGATAACGCGGGCCCACCGAGGCCACTGCCGGTGTCGGTGCCGGTGCGGGGCGCTACCGGGTAGTCCGAATGTGCGGGCGAATAGGACACTTCTCCCGCCACTGATGTGGTGTTTGCCATAGGGCAAAGATGCGTAACCTCCACCTTCGCCTGGCCGTGTGGCCGCGGTCGCCGACGGGTACCTGAGGGGTCATCGGCACAAGGGAGGATGAGATGACCACCGATCCCAGGTACACCCCGATCGCGGTCAACGCGGCGGGCAGGTTGGTCGCCGACGGCGGGGACCCCGAGGGCGGCGAGGTGATCGGCGCGGACGACGCGGCGGCCGATGCCGCTCGCGCGGGTGCCGAGGTCGACCTCAGCGGCGCGCGGCGCGACCTCGACCCCACCCCGGTGGGGGCCGCCGACGCCGAGGCGGATCGGCGCCGCGCCGCCGACCAACCCTAGGTGCGCCGCCGACCAAACCTGATCAGGTACGCCCACCCATGACGCCCCGGAGCGCTCCTCCGGGGCGTCAACCCTTGCCGAGACTTCGATGCATCGAAATATTGCGTGATTGTTTCGACCCCACGTAGGCTCTCGTGGGAGCGCTCCCGGGCCGCCGGCTGAGTCGGCGGACCAATCTTGCCGTACCCACCACCACGACCAGATTGCGACGGTCCACATGAAGCGTCCTCCGTCTCGTCCACGGCGGCTCCTGGTCGCAGCCGGCACCGTCGGTGCGCTGGCCCTCGGCACCCTCGTGGCGTTGCCCGCCACGAACGCGATGGCCGCCACCGGCTGTGCGGTGACCTACTCGACGAACAGTTGGTCCAACGGCTTCACCGCCAACATCACCGTCACCAACCTGGGCGACGCGATCGGGGACTGGACCCTGGGGTTCAGCTTCCCGGACAGCGGGCAGCGGGTCACCCAGGGCTGGTCGGCGACCTGGAGCCAGAGCGGCAACGCCGTCACCGCGCGCAACGCCAGTTGGAACGGCAGCCTGGCCACCGGGGCCAGCACCGGCATCGGCTTCAACGGCAGCTTCACCGGCGGCAACCCGTCGCCGACCTCCTTCACCCTCAACGGGGTGCCCTGCACCGGTTCCACCACCACTCCCCCGCCCACCACCCCGCCACCGACCACTCCCCCGCCCACCACCCCGCCACCGACCACTCCCCCGCCGACCACTCCCCCGCCGACCGGGCAGACCCCGGTGCAGATCAACGGCCAGCTGCGGGTCTGCGGGGTCAACCTGTGCAACCAGTACGGGCGGCCGATCCAACTGCGGGGCATGAGCACCCACGGCATCCAGTGGTTCGGCAACTGCTACAACAACGCCTCCCTGGACGCCCTGGCCACCGACTGGCGGGCGGACCTGTTCCGGATCGCGATGTACGTGCAGGAGCAGGGTTACGAGACCGACCCGGCCGGGTTCACCAACCGGGTGAACAACCTGGTCGAGGAGGCCACCCGGCGGGGCATGTACGCGATGATCGACTTCCACCTGCTCACTCCGGGTGACCCGATGTTCAACCTGGAGCGGGCCAAGACCTTCTTCGCCTCGGTCTCCGCCCGGCACGCGTCGAAGAACAACGTGATCTACGAGATCGCCAACGAGCCCAACGGGGTGAGCTGGTCGACCATCAAGAACTACGCCGACCAGGTCATTCCGGTGATCCGGGCCAACGACCCGGACGCGGTGATCATCGTGGGTACCCGGGGCTGGTCCTCGCTGGGGGTCTCCGAGGGGTCCAACCACACCGAGATCGTCAACAACCCGGTCAACGCCAGCAACATCATGTACGCCTTCCACTTCTACGCCGCCTCGCACCGGGACAACTACCGGGCCGAGGTGGAGCGGGCGGCGGCCCGGCTGCCGCTGTTCGTCACCGAGTTCGGCACGGTGGACTACACCGGTGACGGGGGCGTCGACCTGGCCAGCAGCACCCAGTGGCTGGACCTGCTGGACCGGCTGAAGATCGGCTACGCGAACTGGACCTTCTCCGACAAGGCCGAGGGCAGTGCCGCGCTGCGGCCCGGCACCTGCAACGGCAGCAACTACACCGGCACCTCGGTGCTGACCCCCTCCGGGGTCTTCATGCGGGAGCGCATCCGCACCCCGGACAACTTCCCGACCAGCTGATCAGCACCACGCCACGACGGCCCCGGGGAGTTGTCCCCGGGGCCGCCGACGTGTGCGACCACGGTCAGGACAGGTCGACGACCCGGTCGGCCCACCGGCCCAGCAGCGCGGAGTCGTGACTGATCACCAGCACCCCGGCGGAGTGCCGACGCCGGTAGTCCCCGATCACGGCCGCGACATGGGCCTGGGTGGAGGCGTCCAGCATCGCGGTGGCCTCGTCGCACAGCAGGTACCCGGGCCGGTGCACCAGGGACCGGGCCAGGCAGGCCCGTTGCAGTTGGCCGTCGCTGACCGCGTGCGGGCGGCGGGTCAACAGGTCGGCGGTCAGCCCCACCGTGTCGGCCAGTTCGGCCGTCCGCTCCCGGACCTGCTCCGGCGGGGTGCCGGTGGCGCGCAGCGGCTCGGCGATGATGTCGGCCAGGGTCAGCCGGGGGTCGGTGGCCGCGCGGGGACTCTGGAACAGGATCGCCACCCGGGTACGCACCGCCACCGGCACCTGGTGGCGGGTGCCGGTCACCGGGGTGCCGTCGAGGCTGATGTGACCGGAGTCCGGCCGGTGCAGCAGGGCCAGCAGCCGGGCCAGGGTGGACTTGCCGCTGCCGGAGGGGCCCCGCAGGCCCACGGTCTCCCCGGCGGCGATGTGCAGATCGACGCGATCGAGCACCCGCTGCCGGTCGTAGCTGGCGCTGACCTGGCAGGCGGCCAGGGCCCGGCCGGTCATGCCGGCACCTCGGCGCGCAGTTCGGCGTGCTCCAGCGGATGGTGGCAGGCGACCCGGCCGACACCGGTGCCAGTGAAGGCCGGCTGCACCCGGCAGGCCGGGGTGGCCCGGTCGCAGCGGGCGGCGAAGGCGCAGCCGACCGGCAGGTCGGTGAGCATCGGCGGGTGACCCGGCACCGGCCGGAAGGCCCGCTGCGGCAGGGCGTCCAGCAGCGCCGCGCTGTAGGGGTGCCCGGGTGTGTCGAACAGCGCCTCGGTGGGGGCGTGCTCGACGATGCGGCTGGCGTACATGACCGCCACGGTGTCGGCCACCCGCTGGGCCGCAGCGAGGTCGTGGGTGATCAGCAGGACGGCGGCTCCGGCGTCGCAGCGGCGGCGCAGCAGATCTAGGGTGTGGTCGACCAGGGGGCGGTCCAGGCCGGTGGTCGGCTCGTCGGCCAGCAGCAGCGGCGGGTCGGGGGCCAGCGCCAGGGCGGTGGCCAGCCGCTGGGCCATCCCGCCGGACAACTCGTGCGGGTAGCGGTCCAGGTCGGCCGGGTCCAGGCCGACCTCGGCGGCCAGGCGGTCGGCGGCGGCGGGGGCCTGCGTCCGGGTGTGGCCGTGCGCCCGCAGGGTCTCCACCAGCAGCCGACGGCCGGTACGCACCGGGGTCAGGGAGGTCGCCGGGCTCTGCGGCACCAGCCCGACGGCCCGCCCGCGTACCTGCCGGGCCAGTTGTCGGGGCGGGCAGGTCAGCAGGTCGATCGCGGGGGACGAACCGGTGCGCAGCAGGGCACTGCCGGTGACGGTGGCGTTGCCGGGCAGCAGGCCGAGCAGGGCGTGGGCCAGGACGGACTTGCCGCAGCCCGACTCCCCGACCACGGCGACCAGTTCCCCGGGGCGGATGTTCAGGTGCAGGTCGGTGACGGCGTGCACCTCGGCGTCGGGCAGCCGGAACCGGACGGTCAGCCCGGCGACGGCCAGCAGGGGTTCGGTGGTGGTCACAGTTGCAGCTCCGCGCGTACCCGGGGATCCAGACGGTCCCGCCAGTGGGCGGTGAGGGTGGCCAGCGCGAGGGTGACCACGATCAGCACCAGGCCGGGGGTGAGGCTGGCCCACCAGGCACCGGCCAGCAGGGAGCCCCGACCATCGTTGATCATGTTGCCGAGGGAGGCCAGGTGTGGGGGCAGGCCCAGGCCCAGGAAGGACAGGGCGGTCTCGTGCCACACCGCGTGCGGGATCATCAGGGTGACCGCCAGGGCCAGCCGGGGCAGCACATGCGGCAGCAGGTGCCGGGTGAGCACCCGCATCCTGCCGGCCCCGCCGCTGACGGCCGCGTCGATGAAGGGCCGGCTCCGCAGGCTCAGCAGCTCGGACCGGACGATCCGGGCGGTGGACAGCCAGTGGGTCAGCCCGATGGAGAGCACCACCGCACCGAGGCTGGGGCGCAGCATCGCCACGATGAAGATGCCCAGCAGGAGGTGGGGCATGGCCGCGATGGTGTCCACCAGCCGCATCAGGACCCGGTCGACCCAGCCGCCGACGGTGCCGGCCAGGGCGCCGACGGCACCACCGATCACCGCGGCGACCACTGCGGCGATGACCCCCACCAGCAGTGACACCCGCAGCCCGTAGACGCTGCGCAGCAGCACGTCCCGGCCGAGGTCGTCGGTGCCGGCGGGATGCGCCAGCGAGGGCGCCGACCGGGTCTGGGACAGGTCGATCGCGCTCTGGTCCAACGGCCAGAGCAGCGGGGCGAACACGCAGGCCAGCACGGTGATGGCGAGTACCGTACCGGCGACGGTCGCGCCGAGGCGGCCCGGACGCAGTCGGGGCAGTCGGCGGGTACGGGTCAGGGTGACGGCGGTCATTCGAGGCGTACCCGGGGGTCGGCGGCGGAGTAGGCGAGGTCGGTGGCCAGGTTCGCGGCCAGCACCACGACGGTGGTCGCCAGGGTGGTCGCCGCCAGCAGCGGGAAGTCACTGCCCAGGGCGGCCTGCACGGTCACCGCGCCCAGGCCGGGCAGGGAGAACACGGTCTCCACCAGCACCGCCCCGCCGACCAGTTCGGGCAGGTGGGTGCCGATCAGGGTGAGGAAGGGCAGCAGGCCGGTACGCAGGGCGTGACCGAACAGGACCGTACGCCCGGGCAGACCACGGGCGCGGGCGGCCAGCACATGGTCCTCCCGCAGGCTGTCGGCGACCGAGTCGCGGATGAACAGCACGAACCACGGCAGTTGGGACACCGCCAGCACCCCGACCGGCAGGATCAGGTGCCAGGCGACGTCGGCTACCCGGGTCTCGGTGGCGGTGATGTCGGTCAGCCCGCCGGCGGGTAGCCAGCCCAGGCTCAGGGCGAAGACCGCGATCGCGGCCAGGCCCAGCCAGAAGGACGGCACCGACTGGATGGTGTACGCGGTCGTCCGCAGCGCCCGGTCGAACCAACCACCCCGGCGGTACGCGGCCAGGGTGCCCAGCAGCAGGCTGGCCACCAGCACCACGGCCAGGGCGGCGCCGACCAGCAGCAGGGTCCAGCCGGCCCGGGCGGCCAGCACGTCCACCACCGGCTCGTGTCGGCTGGTCGACCAGCCCAGGTCGCCGCGCAGCAGGTTGCCCAGCCAGCGCAGGTACTGCACCGGCAGGGGGTCGTCGAGACCCCAGTTGGCCCGGATCTGGGCCAGGTTCTCCTCGCTGGTGGTGAAGGCCGCCGCCCCGGCGTACTGCTGGGCGGGGTCGATCGGCGAGGCGGCGCCGAGGGCGAACATCCCGGCGCTGGTGACGAAGAGGACCGGCACGGCCACCAGCAGCCGGTTGCGGATCATGCGGGCGGCGCCGGTGCGACGGCGCCGCCGGACCGGGGTGGGGGCGGTCACGAACGTCGGGTCCAGGTGTTGATGTTCCACCAGATGCTGTTGGCCACGTCGTGCTCGTGCGGCTCGACCCGGGCCACCACCCCCTGCACGGAGTCCCGCACCACGTAGGTGTGCTCCAGGTAGGTGAGGAACACCCACGGCATGTCGGTGGCCAGTTGCCGCTGGAAGGTGGCGTAGGCGGCCTTGCGCCGGGCCGGGTCGGCCTCGGCCCGCCCCTCACGCAACGCCCGGTCGGTCGCCTCGGAGGCGTACGAGCCGGGGTTGAAGAAGCCCTGCCCGGCGAAGTCGGAGTGGAACAGCTTGTAGGAGACGAAGTCCGGGTCGTACGGGGTGCCGTACCCCATGATCAGGGCGTCGGAGCCCATCCGGGGGGTGATGGCGTCCCAGGTGAGGCCCTCCGGGGTGATCGCGATGCCGATCTTCTTGGCGTCGGCGGTTACCGCCAGGGCCAGTTCCTTGCGCAGGCTGTCGGCGGCCGGGTACATCAGGCTGAAGGCGGCCCGGGTGCCGCCCTTGACCCGGATGCCGTCCGGGCCGGGTCGCCAGCCGGCGGCCTCCAGCAGGGCGGTAGCGGCGGCCGGGTCGGCGGTCGGCGCCCCGGCGGCGGCGGGCTCGACGAACTCCGAGGAGGGCGGCACCGGCCCGTACGCCGGCTCACCGGCCCCGCCGAGGACCCCGTCGACCATCGCGGTGCGGTCGACGGCGACGCTCAGGGCGCGGCGCACGGCCACATCGGCGGTGACCGGGTTGCCCATCGGCAGCATCACCCCCCGGTAGTCCGCGGTGGGGACCTTGTGCACCCGGTAGCCGGGCAGGTTGTCGAAGCCGACGGCCAGCTTGGGGGGCAGTTCGGCGGCGTCGAACTCGCCCGCGCGGGCGCGCTGGGCGCGGACGTTGTCGTCCGGCACGAAGGCGACCACCACCCCGCTGTTGGCCGGTCGGCCGCCCCAGTAGCGGTCGTTGGCGGCCAACACCAGCCGGTCGCCCGGGGTCCAGGAGGTGACCCGGTACGGACCGGTGCCGATCGGCTGCCGATTGAAGGCGGCCCTGTTGAGGTCCTGCCCCTCGAAGGCGGCGGCCGGCACGATGCCCAGGGTCAGCCGTTGCAGGAAGGGCGCGTAGGCGTACCGGAGGGTGAAGATCACCGTGGTGTCGTCCGGGGCGGCGACCGAGGCGAGCATGTCCAGGTCGCTGCGCAGGACGGAGTCGACCTTCTCGTCGAGCACCGCCTGGTAGGTGAAGACGACATCCTTCGCGGTCAGCGGGGTGCCGTCGTGGAAGAGCACCCCCTCGCGCAGCCGTACGGTGATCGTCTTGCCGTCCCCGGAGACCTCCGGCAGGTCCCGGGCCAGGGCCGGGACGAGACGATTACCCTCGTCCCGGGCGACCAGACCGTCGAAGATCAGCGAACCGCCGTCGACCCCGTAGTTGAGCACCGGGTTCAGGGTGTCCGGTTCCCCGGCGGTCGCTACGATCAATGTGGTCCCGCCCGGGTTGTCGGACGGGGTGGTCGGCGACGAGCAGGCGACCAGGGCGAGCAGCAGTGCGGCGCTGGCTGCCAGCCGGACACCGGTCGTTCGGGACATGACTGTTACCGCTCCTCGCGGGTGGCGACGATAGGTGCGGCGTCCCACCCGAGGTGATCGGCCGGCAGGCCGCCCGACAGGTGCGATCTTGGATCGCCACAGCGCCATACTTGCGCAGTTGCAAACTCTTGGCAAGAAAGCGCGCTGTGGCCAATGCCACGTTCGCTCACCCCGCGCCGATCACGGTTCGACCGCCAGCCCACGCTCCCCTGAAGTCCGGCTCAGACGTCGGAGGAACGGCTGGGGTCACTCGTCGCCGCCGTCGTCTCCACCCTCGTCCCCGCCGTCGTCGTCGCCGAAGGATTCGAAGACCTCCTCGGCGACCATGCCTCCGGCGAAGCCGAGCGCCGCGCCGCCCACCACACCGGCGGCCACCGCGCCCATTCCGGACCCACCCCGGCTGTGATGCTCGTGCTCATGGCCGTAGGCGGGCTGGTGCGGCGGATACCCGGCCGGCATCCCGTAGCCCGGCTGGCCGTACCCGGGTGCGCCATAGCCGGGCGCGCCGTAACCGGGCTGGCCGTAGCCGGGGGCGCCGTAGCCGGGCTGGGTGGCGCGGTACTGCTCCAGGGCCTCGCGGAGCCAGCCGTCCACCACGGCGGCCCAGTCGAGTCGCTCGGCGTCGGCGTGCGCCACCCGGTAGCGCCCGTAGGAGTCGTGGCCGCCGGTGAACAGACCCCCTCGGCGGTCGAACTCCAGGACGATGTCCATGCCCTGCTCGTCGGCCAGGAAGGTCAGCTCGACCTCGTTGACCCCGTGGGCGTACTGGGGTGCGGCGAAGTACTCGATCTCCTGGTAGAAGGGCAGGGTCTGGTGCACTCCGGCGATCTGCCCCCGCTCCAGGTCGGCGCCCTTGAACTGGAACCCGAGCCGACCGAAGGCCTCCAGGATGCGCTCCTGCACCGGCAGTGGGTGTACGTGCACCGGGTCCAGGTCGCCCTTGTCGACCGCCCCGCGGATGACCACCTCCGTACGCAGCCCCATGGTCATGCCGGGCAGGGGTTGCCCGTACACGTCGGTCACCGGGGTCTGGATCGGGATCTGGACCTGGAACGGCAGGGACAACTGCTGCCCCTGCGCCAGGCGCAGCCCACCCGCGACCGGGGTCCGGTGGAACTCGACCGTGGCGTCGTAGTCCCCCTCCTCGCCGTCGATCTCGATCCGGGTGACCAGCCCCACGACGATCTGGTCGATGTCCACGTCGTGACTGCCGCCGGTCAGGTTCACCTGCCCGCCGAGCATCAGCCCGGGGCGGGTGCTCGGGTTGGTCAGGACCGTGTCGACGCTGGGCGCGCCGATCCCGAAGGCACCCAGCATCTTCTTGAACACCACGAGCTTCTCCCTCGACAGCGGCGGGCGCGGCGCGGACGCGAGAGTCTTACGCGAATCCGTTGTGCCGCAACGGGATCAGCGCCGTCCACCATGGATCCCGTCGGGTCGGCAAGCTAACACCGCCAGCTGAGAGATAGCTGAGAGGGGTCGAGGTGTCACGATCGGTGAGAGTTCCCCTCCGCCGGTCGCGGTGGACGCCAGCCGGTGACCGGGCCCAGCAAGGAGTCGGCCGGGCCGGAGGAGCCGGCCGGATACTCCTGCAACGGCACCGCACCCGCCTTCCAGGCGGTCAGCACCGGCTCCACGATGCGCCAGCACTCCTCGGCCACGTCACCGCGCACCGACAGGGTCGGATCCCCGTCGAAGGCACCCCGCAGCACCTCCCCGTACGCCGGCAGGTCACCGGGGCCGAACTCCGCGGTCAGGTCCACCTGGTCCAGGTCGAAGGGGTCACCGGGGCCGTTGATGTTGAGGTCCAGGCCGAGCCGGTCCGGCCCGAACCCGATCCGCAGCCGGTCCGGTCGCTCGTACCCGGTCAGGCCGTCCGGCACCCGGTCCGGCTGCTTGAAGGTGATGACGGCCTCCTTGCGTACCCCGGCCATGGCCTTGCCGGAGCGCAGCCGGAAGGGCACCCCGGCCCAGCGCCAGGTGTCCACGGTCACCATCAGTTCGGCGAGGGTCTCCGTGCCCCGGGCCGGGTTAACCCCCGGCTCGTCGGTGTAGGCCGGTAGCCGGCGCCCGGCGATCTCCCCCGCCGTGTACCGGCCCCGGCGGCTGGCCACCACCGCGTCGTCGTGCCACAGCCGGGTGGCCCGCAGCACCTGGGCCATGCGGTCGCGCAGCTCCGGTGCCGCGAGGCTGGGCGGGGGTTCCATGGTGAGCAGGGCCAGCACCTGGAGCAGGTGGCTCTGCACCATGTCGACCAGGGCACCCGCGCCGTCGTAGTAGCCGGCCCGACCCTCCAGCCCCAGGGTCTCGTCGAAGACGATGTCCACGCTGGCCACATGGGTGGAGTTGAGCACCGGTTCGAAGATCCGGTTGGCGAAGCGCAGGCCCAGCAGGTTCAGCACTGTCGACTTGCCGAGGAAGTGGTCGATGCGGTGGACCTGCTCCTCCGGCACCAGGGTGGCCAGCAGGTTGTTCAGGGAACGGGCCGAGATCCGGTCGACCCCGAAGGGCTTTTCCAGCATCAGCCGGGTGCCCGGTGGTACGCCGATGCGGGCCAGGGCGGCGGCCGAGCGGGCGGCCACCATCGGCGGCAACGCGAAGAAGATCACCAAGGGGCCGGTGCAGCCGCCCAGCAGCCGCCGCAGGTCCTCCTCCCGGGTCACGTCGGCCGGCACGTACCGGCTCTGGCGGATTAGTTCGGTCTCTCGGGGGCCCTGCGCGCCCACGGTGGCGAAGGACTCCGTCACCCGGGTACGCCACCGCTCGTCGTCCCAGTCGTCCATGCCGCTGCCGATCAGCCGCAACCCGGGCAGGGCGCCGGTGGCCACCAGCCGGCCCAGGCCGGGCAGCAGCAGTCGACCGGCCAGGTCACCGCTGGCGCCGAGCACCAGCAGGGTCTGCGGGATGCGGGTGGTCACGGGTCTGGGGTGAGTGGGGGCGCTCGGGGCCGACGTCGTCATGTGCTCCACCATGCCCTGTGCCCGGTCCGGGTCGCACCGCGGCCTAGCTGCTGGGCTCTGCGGGTACGCCGGGCAGCCGATCCCCTGCGGATGGTGACCGGTCGCGGGCGTCGGGCTGGCACAGCGATCTTCGTGTGGCAGGCTGGGTTCCATCGGCCGGCTTGAGGCCGGCGTGTGCCGACTCTGCGAGGAGACGATCGATCCGATGGCTGCGGACGTCACCACCACCGACGAGTGGCAGGCCCTGCGCAAGCACGCCGACGAGATCCGCGCGACGCATCTGCGGGACCTGTTCGCCACCGACCCTGCTCGGGGCGAACGGTTGACCGTCGAGGTGGGCGACCTCTACGTCGACTACAGCAAGAACCTGGTCACCGACGAGACCCTCCGGCTGCTGACCGCGCTGGCCGAGCGGGTCGGGCTCACCGACCGGATCGCCGCGATGTTCGCCGGTGAGCACATCAACGGCACCGAGGACCGGGCGGTGCTGCACACCGCGCTGCGACTGCCACCGGACGCCGCGTTGACCGTGGACGGCCAGGACGTGGTCGGCGACGTGCACGGCGTACGGCAGCGGATGGCGCACTTCACCGAGCAGGTACGCGCCGGGCGGTGGCGCGGGCACACCGGGGAGCGGATCCGCACCGTGGTCAACATCGGCATCGGCGGCTCCGACCTGGGGCCGGTGATGGCGTACGAGGCACTGAAGGCGTACCGCGACGCCGGCATCTCCTGCCGCTTCGTGTCGAACATCGACCCGACCGACATCGCCGAGGCCACCGCCGACCTGGACCCGGCGAGCACCCTGTTCGTGGTGGTCTCGAAGACCTTCACCACCCAGGAGACCCTGGCCAACGCCCACCAGGCCCGGCGCTGGCTGCTGGCCGGGCTCGGCGGGGACGAGGCGGCGGTGGCCAAGCACTTCGTCGCGGTCAGCACGAACGCCCAGCGAGTAGCCGAGTTCGGCATCGACCCGGAGAACATGTTCGGCTTCTGGGACTGGGTGGGTGGCCGGTACTCGCTGCCCTCGGCGGTGGGTCTGTCGGTGATGCTGTCGATCGGGCCGGAACGCTTCGACGAGATGCTGGCCGGTTACCACGCCGTCGACGAGCACTTCCGCACCGCTCCCCTGGCTCATAACGCCCCGGTGCTGCTCGGGCTGCTCAACGTCTGGTACACCAACTTCCTCGGCGCGCAGACCCACGCCGTGCTGCCCTACTCGCAGTACCTGCACCGGTTCCCGGCGTACCTGCAACAGCTGACCATGGAGAGCAACGGCAAGTCCGTCCGCACCGACGGCCAGCGGGTGTCGTACGACACCGGGGAGATCTTCTGGGGCGAGCCCGGCACCAACGGCCAGCACGCCTTCTACCAGCTCATCCACCAGGGCACCCGGCTGATCCCGGCGGACTTCATCGCCTTCAGCGAACCCCACCACGACATCGGCGACATGCACGACCTGTTCATGTCGAACTTCTTCGCCCAGACCGCCGCGCTGGCCTTCGGCCGCACCGCCGAGCAGGTCGCCGCCGAGGGCACCCCGCCCGAACTGGTGCCGCACCGGGTGATGCCCGGCAACCACCCCACCACCTCGATCGTGGCCGACCGCCTGACCCCGGCCACCCTCGGCCAACTGGTGGCCCTGTACGAGCACATCGTCCTCACCGAGGGCGCGATCTGGGACATCAACCCCTTCGACCAGTGGGGCGTGGAACTCGGCAAGGTGATGGCCAACCAGTTGGCCCCGCTGCTCACCGGCGACGAGGCCGACCTGACCACCCTCGATTCCTCCACCGCCACCCTCATCCGCCGCTACCGCACCGACCGCCACCGCCCCTGACCGCTCCTCCCCGTCCACCGGGTTGATCAAGAGGTTTCGGTCATCACGCCGGACCGCGGGACCGAAACCTCTTGGTCAACTCGCGCGTCGAGCACGCCCCGGCCCGCGTGAAGACCTGCAAGATCCTGCGCGACTACCGCCGCGCCGCTCGCACATTGCCCGAGACCGCTTTTGGCATCGCCCACCTCAGCGGTACCGCCTTCTACAAGCTGGTGATGGACGATCCGCTGCTGGGGCACATGTTCACCGCCCGCTCGGCCGAGGAGCACGCGCGTCGCCTCAAGGGCCACTTCGAGCGGATGTACGGCACGCCGGACCTTACCGAGGGCTGGAACCCGGCGTTCATCGCCGCCCACCTCGAGTACGTAATCTCGAACCAGCACCGCCGCCGCTGGCTCGACCTCTTCCGGGCCGCCGGTGAGCAGATCGGCGCGCCGGAACCCCGGTTCTCCGACTTCATGTCGACCATGACGAACGGAAGCGGCGCGGTGACCGCCGCCAGTCGCGGCGCCGCCATCACGCGGGGCCTGCGACTGGACCGGGAGGGCAATGTGATCGGCAAGCGAACGCCCCGCCCGCCGAACGGCGGCGCGGACAGCGCGGACCCGGAGGACGCCCGATGACCGAGACCAGCACAGTGGGCGCGTACCAGCACTGGGACCAGCAGTGGCGCCGTACCGAGGGAATCACCACGTGGGCGCAGCCGGACCCGGACGTGACAGCGCTCGGTGAGAAGGTGCTGGCCGCCGGCGGCCAGCGCTGCCTCGATCTGGGGTGTGGCATCGGCCGCCATGCCTTGGCCCTCGCCGACATGGGATTCGAGGCCCACGCGATCGACCGCAGCGAAGCAGGCCTGGCGCGGGTCGCCGCCGAGGCCGCCCGGCGCAAGGTGGAAGTCACGACACGGATGGCCGACATGACGTCGCTGCCGTATACGGACGGCAGCTTCGACTTCGTCGTCGCCTGGAATGTGATCTATCACGGTACACCGGCGGACGCTGCTACGGCGGCTGCGGAGATCACCCGCGTCCTCCGGCCCGGCGGGCAGTACCTGAGCACAATGCTGTCGAAGCACAATGTCCAGTACGGCCGGGGCGAGCAGATCGCCCCGGACGTTTTCGTTCAGCACGACGGGCCGGAGGATAAGGCGCATCCGCACCTGTACACCGATATGGGGGACATACTGCGTCTTCACCCGCACCTACGTCTGGTCTCCGCTGCGGACCGGGAGCACGAGCAGCCGGGTTCTTTCCACTGGCACCTGGTCTTCGAGAAGCCCGTTAGTACCTGACGCAGACCGACCGCAACTCGGTGAAGAAGTCCATCGCCTCCGGCGAGCATTCGGGCGGGCCGAACTGCGACATCTTGGTACCCATGTGCGGCAGGTGCGCGTAGGCGCCGACGGTCGGGCGGTTGACGTGAAGCATCCCGGCCTGCAGCCGTTGCACGGTTTCCAGGGCGAGGGCGGTCTCGCGGGTGAAAACGGCCGCGGACATACCGTACGGAACGGAGTTGGCAATGGAGATGGCGGCGTCCAGGCTCTCGGCCACCAGGACCGAGACCACCGGCCCGAAGACCTCACCCGTCACCAGCTCCGAATCCGGCGGCACGTCGGACAGCACTGCGGGCCGCAGGAAGTTGCCGTCGGGCAGCCCGCCGGGCAACGGTTCGTCGCCGCACCAGATCCGGGCACCGCGTGCCCGCGCGTCCTCGATCGCGTCGAGGCACCGCCGGCGTGCCGCGGCAGTGATTACCGGCCCCATGTCCACGTCCGGATCGTCGCCGCGGCCGACTTGCAGGGCCGACACCCGTGCCGCGAGCGCCGGCAGGAACGCGGCGGCGAGACCTGCGTCCACGATCACGCGGCTGGTCGCGCTACACCGCTGCCCGGCCTGGCCGAACGCGCCGGACAGCACGGCGCTGATGGCCGCGTCGAGGTCGGCGCCGGGCAGGACGACCACCGCGTTGTTGCCGCCTAGCTCAAGCTGGGTGCGCAGCAGCCGCGGCGCCGCTGCCTCGTGGATCGCGACGCCGACCGCAACCGAACCGGTGAACGACACTCCCGCGACGTCCCGGTGCGTCACGATCGTCTCCGCGGGCTCTCGGCCACCCTGCACCAGGTTGAGCACCCCCGGCGGTACGCCCGCATCAAGGAACAGCTGCACCATCAGTGCCGCGGTCCAGGGGGCGAGCGGCGACGGCTTGAGGACCGCGGTGCAGCCGGCCACCAGCGCGGCCGCCGACTTCCACAGCGGAATCGCGAGCGGGAAGTTCCACGGGGTGATGAGCCCGACCACGCCGATCGGCGCCCGGAATGTGTACGCGAGGGTGCGGGCGTCGTCGGCAGGTGCGGTAACACCAGTCAGCCGGCGGCCCTCGCCGGCAAGGAAGCGCAGTACCTCACCGCTGCGGACCACCTCGGCCCGCGCCTCCGACGGGCGTTTTCCCTGTTCTCGGGCGATCGCCTCGGCGAACTCCCCGGCCCGCTCGGCGAGCAGCTCGGCCGCCCGGAAGAGCAGCGCCCCCCGCGCCACCGGCCCAGTCTCGTGCCAGCCGGCACCAGCGGCAGCGGCGGCGGCCACCGCGGCCCGTGCGTCGTCCGCGGAGGAATCGGCGAACAGTCCGATCACGTCACCCGAGTCGGCAGGGTTGACGTTGGGAGTGACTCGTTCTCCTTCCGCAGCCAGCCATGCATCGTTGATGAGGTTGAGACAATGGCGCGGATCCATCTGCCAATTAGATCTATATCAGTAAATATCTGCAAGTAGAGGTATTCATGATGCGTACGATCGCCCTCGTTCACAGTCCGCTGCTGAGCCCGTACAGCTGGGATGCCGTCGCCCGCACGCTGCGGGCTGACGGTCACCGCGTGGTCGTGCCCGATCTTCGCCCGGCCCTGACCGGCCCGCCGCCCTATCAGGGTCGCCTGCGCGAAGCCGTGGTGGCCGCCGTCGAGCACCCGACGACGCTGGTCGCCCACAGCGCCGCCGGCCCGCTCGTACCCGCGATCGTCGAGGCCCTCGGCCCGGCTGCGGCAGCCACGATCTTCGTGGATGCCCGCCTGCCGCATCCAGGACTCAGTTGGCTGGAATCCCTCGACGGGGAACGGGCGGCCCGGCTGCTCGAGATGGCCGCGGACGGCGAACTGCCGCCGTGGAACACCTGGTTTCCGGCCGAGGCGCTGGCCGCCGAGATACCGGACGATGAGGTCCGCGAGAGGTTCAGCGCCGACCTACGCCCGACGCCGTTCGCGCTCTGCGCGGAGAAGTGCCCGTCACCGACCCCCGTCTTCGACGGATTGCCGCACGCGTACGTCCGGCTCACGCCCGCTTACGATGACGCCGCGGACACTGCCGAACGCGCCGGCTGGCATGTCGTCCGGCGGGACTCCGTCCATCTCGCGCCGCTCACCCGGGCCGACGAGGTCGTCAATGCCCTGCACACGATATTCGCCGGATGAATACCGGCACGGTAACCCTCCTCCCCGAGGGGTCGATCAAGAAGTTTTGGTTTCGACACGCCGGGCGCGTGACCGAAACCTCTTGATCAACTGCCCGAGGGGGTGAGGCCGAGGGTGGTGGACAGGCGCGCCACGTCGGGCGGGGCGGGGGCGCGTTGGATGACCTCGGCGAGGAGGGTACGGGCGACCGGGCGGCTGCGGATCTCGGCGGGGGCGATGCGGTCGGCGTCGAGCAGGGCGTGCCCGGCCGCGACCGGGTCGCCGGTGTCCAGGTGGGCGCGGGCGGCGTCGACGAGGGCAGCGGCGCGCTGTTCCGGCGACAGCCGCCGCCATCCGTCGCTGCGTACGGCGTGTTCGTGTCGGCGTACCGCCTCGATGGTGTCGCCGAGGCGGTGGGCGGCGAGGGACCGGGCCAGTTCGACGGCGACCGGCCCGAAGCCGGTGTGGTGCGGGTCGGTGGCGTCGACCTGTCGATCCGCCAAGGTGGCGGCGTGATCGAGCATTGGCGCATCAAGTGATGTCAGGCAAGCTTGTAATCATGATCGATTGAAGCTGCATGTGATTCGGGACAGACGATCGGGGCAGGGCTGGTGAGGTGCTGCACCGGCAGCCCACCCCGCTACGGCTGCACGCCATCCTGTCGGAGGCGTCACTGCGGACCGAGGTCGGCGGCCCGGAGGTACTGGCCGAACAGCTTCACCACCTGGTCAAGGTGAGCCGACTGCCCAACGTCACCATCCAGGTGCTCCGCTTCGAGGCGGGCGCCCACCTGGCGATCAGCAGCGGCTTCGCGCTGCTCAGCTTCGAACAGGACGAGCCGCCGCTGGGCTACATCGAGACCCTGGCCGGTGAGCTGTTCCTGGAGTCCAGCAGCGACCTGGCGCGACTGTCGGCGGCGTACGACAATCTGAGGATGCTGGCCAGGTCGCCGGCCGAGTCGATCAAGTTCGTCAAGGAGCTGAGCGCGCATGGAGCGTAACGTCTGGCGCACGTCGAGCCGTTCCGGCAGCAACGGCCAGTGCGTCGAGGTCCGCGACCGAGGCACCGAGATCGACGTACGCGACTCCAAGGCTCCTGCTGCCGCAACGCTGAGCTTCGGCCCGACCGCCTGGGAAGCCTTCGTCAGCAGCATCAAGACGGACGACCGTCGCCCCTGAACCGCCACCGCGTTCACGGAACGATCCAAGCCGCCTTCGAGGTGAATCTCCTGACGGACCCAGGGGTAGCCTCCTCAAGATCTGACATCACCGGACGTGGGCACCGGTGAGCGGCGGGATCTGTCACGCAAATGTCATCCAACCGTGCGGTCGACTCCAAGGTCCTTGCGCAAGGTAATCACCGATCGGGACGGCGCGTCGGGTCGCCGGCCTCGACGACGAAGGAGACCGTTGTGGTGATGCCCTGGCCCTGGCCGATGCCCGACGATCACTCATTCCGGGCGCTGTGGGACGAGCCGCAGGACCATGACGAGGACGTCCGGCTCGCCGCGCTGGTCGCCCAGCGACTGAGCGCCGACTGGAGCACCCGTCGACAGCAGATCACGGTGATGGTGCAGAACCGCGTCGTGATCCTCACCGGCCTGGTCGCCGGTGCGGAGACCCGGCGGGCCGCCGGTGAACTGGCCTGGGATGTCGAGGGCGTCGCGGATGTCTGCAACGCCCTGCGGCTTGTCGGGCATCGGCGCGGCCGTCGCTGACTTCCGGCCCGTCCGCGCCGCCCGGCACCGGCGAGCGCGGACGGGCCGGGGGTGTCAGGGGGTGGTGGTCAGGTGGGCCAGGGCGGCGGGGCGGCTGTCCGCTACGGCCAGTACCTTGTCCACGCCGGTGACCTGGAGGACCTGGCGGATCAGCGGTGAGGTGACCGCGACGCAGAACCGCGCGCCCCGTTCGACGGCGTCGTGGTGGGCGCGGACCAGCATGCCCAGGGCGGTGGAGTCGATCAGATCGGTTCGGACGAGGTCCACAAGTACGTGACCACCCATGTCTGCCGCGTGCTGCAGTGCCATCCGCAGGGTGTCGCCGGTGTCCAGGTCGACGTCACCGGCGACGGTCACCACCGTCACCCCACCGAGATGCTCGATGCCGAGGATGCCGCCGGACAGGGCGTCAGAGGCCGGGCCGAGCCGGATGCAGTGGGCGCACCGGTGGGGGCCGTCGGGCAGCGGCGATCCGCCCCAGCCGTGCTCGGACAGCAGGGTCCAGAGCATCTCCCCGTCGGCGGGCGGACGCGCGCCGACGACGGTGTCCCCGCAGTTGTCACAGGTCAGGGTGACCAGTTGGGCAGCCAGGACGACGGCCATACCGGGCTCCTTCCCACGTCGTAATGATCGACCACCCACCCTGCACCGGTCAGGTGGCGAGCAACGCGCGGACATATGACGGTTGGGTGACGAATCCCGGTCTGCGGGCACCCGGGGTCGGACAGCTCACATCGCCGGCCGCGTGGGCGCTGACCTGCGGCGATACCGCAAGGTAGATCACCTGATGGCGTACCCCCGAACGGGTGGTGGTTGCTCCGGCGGTGGCAGCCGCCGGCGGGCACCCGCATAGCGTCGGTGGGACGTGACCCCGAGGTGAGGAGTAGGCCGGTGACCGAGCCGGAGGAGGACCAGGAGAAGACCCGCAAGACCGATCGGGTGCTCTTCTCCCCGGACGGCGATCCGCACCACACCCTGGCGGAGGCGCCACAGCCCGACGAGCATCCGGCGGTGCGGTACGACCACGACGGCGAGTCCGAGGTGGTCGACGACGAACGGTGAGCAGCATGGCGCGGCTTGTCACCGCACACCCCCACGACTGATAATCATCAATGTTCCTGAGCCGGACGAGACGAGGCACCGGGCAGCCTCGATCGGAACATCCCCCTGTTCGCATCCGTCCGGAGGACATTCTGCCCATGAAGAAGGCGATCAAACTCGGCTCGGCCGCGCTCGCGGCCATCATCCTGACAGCGCTGGCCGCACTGTCGATCCCGAGTCCGGCGTCGGCGGCCAGCCTGACCGAGGTGACCAACTTCGGTGCCAACCCCAGCAACCTGCGCATGTACCTCTACGTACCGGACCGGGTAGCGCCGCGACCGGGAATTCTGGTCGCGATGCACTACTGCACCGGCACCGGACCGGCCCTGCACTCGGGCACCCGGTTCGCCGCCCTGGCCGACCAGCACGGCTACATCGTCATCTATCCGTCGGTGACCCGCAGCAGCCAGTGCTTCGACGTCTACTCGCCGCAGGCACTGCGTCGGGGCGGCGGCAGTGACCCGGTGGGCATCATGTCGATGGTCGACCACGTCCGGGCCCGCTACCCGGTCGACCCGGGCCGGATCTTCGCCACCGGCGTGTCGTCCGGGGCGATGATGACGAACGTGATGCTCGGGCTCTACCCGGACGTCTTCGCCGCCGGGGCCGCCTTCGCGGGGGTTCCGTTCGGCTGTTTCGCCACCACCAACGGCTCGGAGTGGAACAGCGAGTGCGCCAACGGGCAGATCAGCCGCACCCCTGCGCAGTGGGGTGACCTGGTACGCAATGCATACCCGGGCTACAGCGGCAACCGTCCGCGGATGCAGATCTGGCACGGCACCAACGACGACATCCTGCGATACCCGAACTTCGGCGAGCAGATCAAGCAGTGGACCAACGTGCAAGGGCGGACCCAGACCCCCGTCTACACCGACAGCCCGCAGGCCGGCTACACCCGCACCCGCTACGGCTCCACCGGCGACCAGGCGCCGGTGGAGGCGATCAGCATGCAGGGCGTATCGCACAACCTGCCGGTCGACGCCGCGCAGGCGATCCGCTTCTTCGGCCTCAACAACCCGTCCCCGTCGCCGTCGGTGACGCCTGATCCGACTCCGAGCCCGATCCCGACCCCGACTCCCACTCCGACCCCCACCCCGCCCCCGCCGCCGTCGCCGACGACGTCGCCGACCCTGCCGCCGGGGCCGGGCTGCCAGGTCCACTACGAGGTCAACGCCTGGAACACTGGGCTGACCACCTCGGTGACCATCACCAACACCGGCAGTACGGCCATCAACGGCTGGACCCTGGCGTTCACCCTGCCCGCCGGGCAGACCATCACCAACGGCTGGAACGCGACGTACTCGCCGGCCTCCGGAGCGGTGACCGCCCGTAACGTCTCCTACAACGGCACCATCGCGCCGAAGACCTCGACGACGATCGGGTTCCAGGCCAACCACACCGGCGACGCCGGCAAGCCGGGCGTCTTCACGCTCAACGGCGGCTCCTGCTACTTCTCAGGCTGATCCCGGTAAGGCCGGCACCCCACGGGGGCACGACGTGGGGTGCCGGCACGGGAACCGCACCGGCACCTCGTACACGCTGCGGGTCGGGACCGATTCGCGCCGTCCAGGAAAGCGCTTACCCTGACAGGTGCCTCGCCCTCTTCACCACCACCCGTCCGTCCGGAAAGGAAGCTCACATGCCGTCCAGAACGACAACACCCCGGCGTACGCCCCGATGGCTGGTCGCCGCCGGCACGGTGCTGCTGGTCGCCGCCGGTACGGCCATCGCGGCGCCGAGCCCCGCGCAGGCCGCAACGGTCGACCCGAACGCCACCTACGTCTTCGTCAACCGGCACAGCGGCAAGGCGATGGACGTGTGGAACTGGTCCACCGCCGACCAGGCCCCGATCAACCAGTTCACCCGCAACGACGCCGCCGTGCAGCAGTGGCGCTTCGTCGACGCCGGCAACGGTTACTACCAGATCCGGTCGGTGCACAGCGGAAAGGTCCTTGAGCTGCCCAACGCCAACGACGGCGTACAGCTGGTGCAGAACTCCTCGGCCGGCGGCAACACCCGGCAGCATTTCCGGCTGGCCGACTCCGACGGCGGTCATGTCCGGTTCATCAACCGACACTCCAACAAGGCGCTGGACCTGTGGGGCTGGTCCACCGCCGACGGGGCGATGATCTCGCAGTACCAGGACGTCAACGGCGCCAACCAGCAGTGGCGGCTGATCACCCTGGGCAGCGGCAGTGGCTGCGGCAGTGGCAGCTTCCAGGCCGAGGCGGTGCTGAACGGTGGCACCTGGACGGCCCGCAACGGCGGCACGACGGTCTACACCGGCGGCGACATGCGGGAGGCCGTGCAGGCCGCGATCAACAGCCTCAGCTCCGGGCGGACCAGCAAGCAGCGGGTCGTGGTACGCGGCTCCGGCTCGATCAGCGCGGGCTCCCGGATCTCCCTGCCCAGCTACACCACGATCGACGTGTGCGGCACGATCAATGTGACCGGCTCCGGCAGCGGCGACCAGGCACCGATCTACTCGCGCGGCACCACCCAGGTCGAGGTGCAGAACCTCAGCGTCACCGGCACCCCGCTGTACGGCATCTTCATGCGCAACGTCACCAACGTGATCCTCGGTCAGATCGACATGCGGCTGTCCAGCGGGCTCGGGATCCGCATCGACAACCGGGGCGACACCAGCCAGTGGAGCCGCAACATCCGCATCGACAACGTGTACGTCTCCGGTGCCCGTGCGCACGCCGTGGAGACCTACGGTGTCGACGGGCTGACCATCGGCACGGTGACCGCCCGCAATGTCGGGGAGTCCGGGCTGCTGCTCAACCAGACCATCAACGCCACCGTGAACACGGTCGACGCGGAGAACGCCGGCGCCGGCACCGGGTACGCGGCCTTCCGGATCGCCAACCGGGCCGGCCGGATCGGCTCCAGCTACCCGATCAACATCCGGGTGGACACCGTACGGGCGCGCGGCGGCGGCCGGGGCATCTTCTGTGTCTCGGAGTCCGGCGGCCTGGCGGTCAACCGGGTGGACATCGCCAACACCGGCAACAACGCCATCCTCATCGAGAACTGCTACGGGGTGGACATCGCCGCGGGTGGGGGCACCATCAGCGGTGGTGGTGAGGTGCGGCTGGCCGCGCGCAGCGAGTTCCCCGGCAACCGGGACATCACCCTGCGCAACTTCGCCCTGGTCAACAGCCGGATCCTGGAGAGCCCCTGCACGGCCAACCTGGTGATCAGCAATGTGGGGCTGAACAACTCGACGATCAACCGCTGCTGAGCGTCCGGACGCGTTAAAAGGGGCCCCTTCCTATGCACGAGGCGTTAGGAAGGGGCCCCTCCTTTCAGATCAGCCTGCGTTGCAGGTGGGGGTGCCGGAGGGGGCGGAGCCCGTGCCCTGGAACCCGAACTCGGTAGTGGTGCCCGGTGCCACGTTGGCGTTGTAGCCGACGTTGCGGAAGGTCACGGCGCCACTGTTGCCACTCGCCTGGGTGTTCCACGAGTTGGTGACCGAGGTGCCACCCGGGAGGTTCATGTTCACCGCCCAGCCGTTGAGACCGCTGGAGCCGGCTGTCACCCGCACATGGGCGACGAATCCACCGTTCCAGGTGTCCAGCGTGAAGGACGCGGTGCAGGCACCGGACGGCGGCGGGGTGGTGGGTGGCGGCGTCGTGGGCGGCGGGGTGGTCGGCGGCGGGGTGGTGGGCGGAGGCGTCGTGGGCGGCGGAGTGGTCGGCGGCGGGGTGGTGCCACCGGCGTTCAGCGCCTCCAGCGTCGAGTTGTACGCCTGCTTCTTGTTGCCGTTGTTGTCGAACAGTAGCGGGGTGCCGTAGGAACGCCAGGAGTCGCTGTCCCGGATGCCCCACACGGTGATGCCGTTGCAGCGCGGCACCGCGAGGCAGTCCTGGACCACCCGGCGGTAGGTGTCGGCCTGCTGGCTGCCGGAGCCTTCGATGTCCAGCTCGGTGATCTGCACGTCCACCCCGAGGGCGGCGAAGCTGGACAGGGTGGTGCGGTAGTTGCTGTTGTACGCCGACTGGGCGTTGAAGTGCGACTGGAACCCTACGCAGTCGATCGGCACGCCGCGCTGCTTGAAGTCGCGCACCATGTTGTAGACCGCCTGGGTCTTGGCCCAGGTCCAGTTGTCGGTGTTGTAGTCGTTGTAGCACAGCTTCGCGCCCGGGTCGGCGGCCCGTGCGGCCCGGAAGGCCGCCTCGATCCAGTCGCCACCGGTGCGCTGGAGGTTGGAGTTACGGCGCGCGCCGCTGTTGCCGTCGTCGAACGCCTCGTTCACCACGTCCCAGGAGTCGATCTTGCCGCGGTAGTAGGTCGCGACCTGGGTGACGTGGTTGAGCATGGCCGAGCGCAGGGCCTGCCCTTCCATCCGCTCCATCCAGGCGGGCTGCTGGGAGTGCCAGGCCAGGGTGTGACCCCGGACCTTCCAGCCCCGGGACAGGGCGTGGTTGACGATCCGGTCCGCGGTGCCGTAGGTGAAGACCCCCTGCTGCGGCTCCAGGGCGTTGATCTTCATCTCGTTCTCGGCCGTGACCGAGTTGAACTCGCGGTTCAGGATGCCGGTGTAGACGCTGTCGTTGAGCTTGTGTGCTGCGATCGCGGCCCCGAAGTACCGGCCGCTCTCCGCAGCGGCAGCGCCCAGAGTGGTCGCCGCGCTGGCGCTGGAGGCCGTCACCACCACGGTGGTAGCGGCGAGGGAGAGACCGACCACGGCCGAGATCAGCGCGGAGCGCGATCGCAGTCTGGTCGCGGGACGCCCGCTGGCGCGGGCGAACGCGTTGTTCATGGCGTGAGCCTTTCGACGAAGCCGTGCTGATGGGAAGCCGGCTCCGACTACCGCCCAACACGATGACCCTTCCGTCACCTGCGCGGTCGCCCGGATGCCGCGCAGGCCGGTGCACTTCGGCCGGCCCTCGTGAGTAGATCGGAGCTGTTCTATCGAAAACAGTATCGAAACACGTCCGCAAGCTCAATGTGCCCGACTGTCTTCTCGGGATCGACGTGACCCGGCCGCACCGACCCCTGGTCGGCAGTAAACCACAGCGGACAGCTGATTGACCCGGACCGATGACCACCGAAAGTTTCGGTCCCCGCTGATCGGCGACCGGTCAGCCTGCGCCGACCGGCTGCGTCGACCGGGCCGGCCCGGCGGGCTGCGTCGGGTCGCCGAGCAGCTCGGCCAGCCAACGTAGCTGCCGGCGCAGGTGCACCGCCTCCCCGTGCTCGTGGCCGTTGAACGGGTAGACGTGGATGCTGCGCGCCGGCACCGGCCCGCCGTTGGCGACACCGTACTGGTGGTAGGCGGCGAACACCGTGCTCGGCGGACAGACCCGGTCTCGCAGCCCCAGACCCAGGTGCACCGGGGCGGTGGCCCGTCGTACCAGACCAGCAGCATCCACATAGGACAGGGTGTGGCGTACGGCCGCCTCGGCCTCCCGGTGCACGGCGAGGTAGGTGCCGATCTCACCGTACGGACTGGCGTCGGTGATCTCGATGGCCCGCTGGAGGTGGCAGAGGAAGGGTGCGGTGGCCAGGACGGCGGCCAGCCCCGGTGCCAGCCCGGCGACCGCCAGGGCCAACCCACCGCCCTGACTGTTGCCGGCCACGACCACCCGAGCGGGGTCCACCCCGGGCAGGGCCCGGGCCGCCTGGACGGCGCGTACCGCGTCCGTGATGAGTCGGCGGTAGTAGTAGCCCTGCGGGGACAGGATGCCCCGGGTCACCGGGGAAGGCCCGCCCGGCGCCTTGCCGTGGGGGTCGGCCGTGTCCCCCACCCCGTACTGGCCGGACTGGCCCCGGGCGTCCATCAGCAGGTGTGCGTAACCGGCTACCGGCCAGGTCAGCCGCTCGTGCGGGGTGCCTCGGCCACGCCCGTAGCCGACGTACTCGATCACCACCGGCAGTGGCTCCGGCACCCCGGCCGGACGGGTGTACCAGGCCCGGACCGGGTCACCGGCGAAACCGGCGAAGGTCACGTCCCAGGTGTCGAGCAGCCGCAGGTCGGTCGGCTCCGGGCGTACCTCCACCAGCACCGGCACCGACTCCGCCGCCTGGAGGGTGGTACGCCAGAAGTCGTCGAGATCCGCCGGTTCGGTGATGGTGGGGGCGTACCGGCGCAGTTGGTCCAGGGGCAGGTCGAACAGAGACATCCGTCCTCGCAGCTGTGGTCAGGGTCGCGGTGGCGGGGCGGTGCTCTCCCGAATCACCAGCTCGGCCACCAGATCGATGCGGCTGGTGGGCAGGGCCACCCCGTGCGCCAGGTCGAGCAGCATCTGGGTGGCCGTGCCGGCCATGTCCCGCAGGGGTTGGTTGACCGTGGTCAAGGGCGGGCCGGACCAGGCGGAGACCGGCAGGTTGTCGTAGCCGACCACGGAGACGTCGCCGGGCACGTCCAGACCGAGCTGCCGGGCCGCCCGCAGGACCCCCAGCGCCTGGAGGTCGGAGCCGGCGAAGACCGCGGTCGGCCGGTCCGGGCGGCTGAGCAGCTCGATGCCGTGGGTGTATCCGGCGTCCAGGTGGAAGGTCCCGGAACGCACCAGGTCGGGATCGACCGGTACGCCGAGTTCCTCGTGGGCGCAGCGGTAGCCGGCCGTGCGGGCGCGGGCGCAGAGCACGTCCCGCGGACCGGAGATGATCGCGATCCGGCGATGCCCCAGATCCAGCAGGTGGCGGGTGGCCAGCAGGCCACCGTTCCAGTTGTTGGACCCCACGGTCGGCCCGGAGGCCGCGCTGGCGCTGTCGGTGTCGACCACCACGACCGGAATGGCCTGTCGGCGCAGCTGCCGGCGCTGCTGGTCGGTCAGATTGCACATCACCAGCAGCACCCCCAGGGGACGCCGGGCGAGCATCGCGTCGAACCAGGGCTGCGGCGGTCGGTGGGCGCCGTCCAGTTGCGAGAGCACCACGTTCACCCGGCCCGCCGTGGTGATCGCCTCGACCCCCCGGATGATCTCCATCGCCCAGTCGGAGCCGAACTCGTGGAACACCAGGTCGATCTGGCCGTCGCCGACGGCCCGCCGGGTCCGGCGGCGGTAGCGGTGCCGTTCCAGGCTCGCCTCCACCCGGGCCCGGGTGGCCGCCGCCACATCCGAGCGGCCGTTGAGGACCTTGGACACCGTCGCCGAGGAGACGCCAACCTCCTGGGCGATGGTCGCGAGTGTCGTGGCGCCGAGCGCCGCCGACGAGCGGTTCTCAGTCATCGGCCCCTCTACCACCGGCCCCGAGAATTTCGGAGAACCCACCATGTCCCAACCGATCACCGAGGACAACGATCGATGGATTGCGCGACGGCCAAGGACCGCAGGCAATCGCTTACCCGCACCACAGTGCCAGTGCGGTAGGCGGATTTCCAGCCCTTGACATCGATTTATCGACACACTTAGGTTCCCGACACAGACTACGAGCGGGTTTCCGAAATTTTCGACTGTGGCGGCGCCGTACAGCGGCAGGGCGAGCCGTCGGGACAACCCCGGACGCGACCGGAGGGCGCGCAATGAGAGCTCAGCTACCCGTCGACGATCGACCGCGGCGATGAGCAGCCCGGCCTCGGCGGCGCCGCCGTCGACCGGGCTGCCCCGCGCGGCCCGGCGGCGGACCTGGCGGCGGGCGCTGCGGCGGGACTGGCAGTTGTACTCCCTGGCCATCCTGCCGCTGCTGTTCTTCCTGGTCTTCCGGTACCTGCCGATGCTCGGCAACGTCATCGCCTTCCGCCGGTTCCAGCCCGGCGGCAGCCTGTTCGGCGAGTACTGGGTGGGCCTGCGCTACTTCAAGATGTTCCTGAACGACCCGACCTTCTGGAACGTCTTCACCAACACCCTGGCGTTGGGCGCGCTGACCCTGCTGTTCTGCTTCCCGCTGCCGATCGTGCTGGCCCTGCTGCTCAACGAGGTACGCGCCCGCCGGCTCAAGCGGTTCGTGCAGTCGGTGTCGTACCTGCCGCACTTCCTGTCCATCGTGATCGTGGCGGCCATGGTCATGCAGTTGCTGTCCATGGACGGCACGATCAACCAGCTGGTCCGGGCGGGCGGCGGGGAGGCGATCCCCTTCCTGCAACGCCCGGAGTGGTTCCGCACCATCTACGTCTCCTCCGAGGTCTGGCAGACCGTCGG
Source organism: Micromonospora sp. NPDC048871 (assembly GCF_043198155.1). Classification (NCBI taxonomy): domain Bacteria; kingdom Bacillati; phylum Actinomycetota; class Actinomycetes; order Micromonosporales; family Micromonosporaceae; genus Micromonospora; species Micromonospora sp. NPDC048871. The sequence continues at coordinate 250,706 of NZ_JBICUM010000002.1, forward strand.
CTGGGGCACCATCCTCTACCTGGCCGCGCTGACCACCATCGACGACGACCTGTACGAGGCGGCCCGCATCGACGGGGCCAACCGCTGGCGGCAGACCTGGCATGTCACCCTGCCGGGGATCCGGCCGACCATGGTGACCCTGCTGATCCTCAACATCGGCACCTTCATGGCGGTCGGGTTCGAGAAGATCCTGCTGCTGTACAACCCGCTGACCTATCCGACCGCCGACGTCATCTCCACATACCTGTTCCGGGTCGGCTTCACCTCCAGCAACTTCAGCTACGCCGCCGCGATCGGGCTGTTCGAGGCGGTGATCGGGCTGATCCTGGTGCTGTCGGCGAACCTGATCGCCCGCCGTACGGTGGGGACGAGCCTGTGGTGACCGTCGAGGCCGCCAAGCCGGCCACCGCACCCGCGCCCGAACCCGGGCGACGGCGGCGCGGGATTCAGCAGAGCCGTGGCTACCGGGTGTTCCAGGTGGTCAACGCGATCATCCTGACCGCCGTGGTGGTGGTGACGCTGTACCCGTTCGTCAACATCGTGGCCCGGTCGATGAGCCATGAGGCGTACATCATCGCCGGGCAGGTGAACCTGGTGCCGCGCGGGTTCACCCTGGAGACGTACGAGTTGGTGCTGTCGGACTCGATGTTCTGGACCAACTACCGCAACACGGTGTTCTACACGGTCACCGCCACCCTGATCTCGATCGTGATGACCACCTGTTACGCGTACGTGTTGTCCAAGAAGCACCTCAAGGGACGCAGTGCCCTGATCGGCATCGCGGTGTTCACGATGTTCTTCACCGGCGGGCTGATCCCCAACTACGTGCTGGTCACCAGCCTGGGGTTGAAGAACAGCGTCTGGGCCATCGCCCTGCCCAACGCGATCAACGTGTTCAACCTGCTGGTGATGAAGGCCTTCTTCGAGAGCCTGCCGAACGACCTGGAGGAGGCCGCCGCGGTCGACGGGCTCAACACGTACGGCATCCTGTGGCGGATCGTGCTGCCGCTGTCGAAGGCCATCGTCGCCACCATGGTGCTGTTCTACGCGGTGGCCTTCTGGAACTCCTGGTTCGCGGCCTTCCTCTACCTGGACCGGCAGGAGTTGTGGCCGGTCACCATCTACCTGCGCAACCTGATCGCCGGGGCCACCGGCGCGGAGAACATCGGCGCCATCTCCGAGGCCAACGAGGTGCAGGCCGAGGCGACCCTCAAGGCCGTGACGATCGTGCTCACCACCCTGCCCATCCTGCTGGTCTATCCCTTCGTCCAGCGGTATTTCGTCCGCGGCATCATGCTCGGCGCGGTGAAGGGCTGAGCAGCCGACCCACCCTCGCACCATCACCTGCGAAAGGACCCGCCATGTTCCGCAGATCGTGGCGTCACGCGGCAGCAGCCACCGTCGCGTTACTCGCCCTAGCCAGCGTCACCGCCTGTGGCGACGATCCCACCGACTCGGAGAACCTGTCGGAGAACCGGGTCGGCGCGATGGAGAACTACGCCGCCGGTACGCAGTTCAAGGCCACCGAGGCGCTCTCCTTCTCCGTCCTCTACAACAACCACCCGAACTACCCGCTGAAGAACGACTGGCTGTTCTGGAAGGAGCTGACCGCCCGGACCAATGTCACCCTGGAACCGGTCGCCGTGCCGTTGAGCGACTACAACCAGAAGCGCAGCCTGCTCATCGGGGCCGGTGACGCACCGCTGCTCATTCCTAAGACGTACCCGCCGGACGTGCACGCCTACGTCTCCTCGGGGGCGATCCTGCCGGTCAGCGACTACCTCGATCTGATGCCCAACCTCAAGGACAAGATCGAGAAGTGGAACCTGAACCCGGAGCTGGACACCCTGCGCCAGGCCGACGGGAAGTTCTACCTGCTGCCCGGGGTGCACGAGAAGCCCTGGCACGACTACTCGTTGGCGGTCCGCACCGACATCCTCGAAGAGCTGAACCTGGAGATCCCGAAGACCTGGGACGACGTCTACACCGTGCTCAAGGCGATGAAGGCGAAGTACCCGGACACCTACCCGTTCTCCGACCGGTTCAGCCAGCCCAACCCGGCCGGCAACCTGCTGAACCTGCTGGCCGTGTCGCACGGCCTGGAGGGCGCGGGCTGGAACTTCCAGCACGTGAGCTGGAACGCCGGCGCGCAGAAGTTCGAGTACACCGCCGCCACCGAGCACTACCGGCATCTGTTGGAGTACCTCAACAAGCTGGTCGCCGAAAAGCTGCTGGACCCGGAGAGCTTCACCCAGACCGACGACAGCGCCCGGCAGAAGCTGGCCAACGGCAAATCCTTCGTGATCAGCGCCAACGCCCAGTCCGTGGTCAACGACTACCGGCCGGACCTGGCGGCCACCAACCCGAAGGCGAAGATCGCGAAGATCCCGCTGCCGGTCGGCCCGGCCGGGGAGATCAACCCGTCCAGCCGGCTGGAGAACGGCATGATGATCTCCTCGAAGGCCCGGGAGAGCAAGAACTTCGTGGCCATGATGCAGTTCGTCGACTGGCTCTGGTACTCCGACGAGGGCCAGATGTTCGCCCGGTGGGGGGTCGAGGGCACCACCTACGTCAAGGACGCCGCCGGCAAGGCGAGCCTGGCCAAGGAGGTCGACATGATCGGCCTCAACCCGGGGGCCCCCAAGCACCTGCAGAAGGACTTCGGCTTCGCCAACGGAGTGTTCGCCTACGGCGGCCGGCCCGAGCTGGTGCAGGCCTTCTTCTCCGCCGAGGAGCAGGAGTTCCAGAAGGTGATGAACGCCCGTACCCCGAAGTCACCGCCGCCGCCGTACCCGCTGACCGACGAGGAGCGGGAGCAGGTGTCGCTCTGGGAGACCCCGCTCAAGGACCACGTCTACCAGGCCACGTTGCAGTTCGCCCTGGGGCAGCGTGACCTGGCCCAGTGGGACACCTACGTCAACGAGCTGAAGAGCAAGAACATGGACGCCTACCTGGACACGGTCAACAAGGCGTACGAGCGCTACCGCGACCGGGGCAACTGAGGTGGGGGCCGGTCCGGCGTTCGCCGGACCCGCCCCCCCCCCCAGCGGGGGGTGTGGAACCGATGCCGCCCAACCGCGCCGGTCCCCCCCGCGGGCGGGTACCTGCGGGGGGGGGCGCGGG